>DAOLYC010000053.1:0-10293 GCA_035425605.1 Ferruginibacter sp. | reverse complement strand
AGCTGCATTAAATAAAGCCGATGAAGAAATGAAAACGAAGATAAAAAATGAGGTTTTTGCTTTAGTAAATAAGAGATTCCCCGGAGCAGTAAATTTTGATAGTAGTGCAATTGTAATAGGTGCCGAAAAAAAATAATATTGATTTCCGATTAACTTATATTAATCTACTTGCCTGGTAATTATATTTTTAAGTTCATTTAATTTGTGATAATCGCTGCTACACTATTTATGCTGTATGGGCAAGTTGTTGCAAAATCATTTCACTTTGTTTTATACAATGCAACAATTATAAATAGTCATTGTTACAAAATACTAAAAGCTAATAAGTTTAAAACTCTTGCAAAAAAATATGTTTATAGAGGTTAAAAACTCAATACATAAAATAGAAGCTTTATGTAGTATTAAAAATATACCCGAAATTTATGATGAATATCTTTTCGGCTTATGAAATATAATTTGCAATCAAAACAATGGTGGGGAGCTCCCAAAAAAATAGCTGCTGAAAAAGTAGAACGTAAAATAAGCTGGCTGGAGTTGTTTTATGACCTGGTATATGTAATCGCCATATCAACCATTACACATAAAGTAGCAACCCATTTTACTATTAATGCACTGCTTGATTATTTTTTCTTTTTTGTAATCATTTATTGGGGATGGTTAAACGGCAGTTTGTATCACGACCTGCATGGATCGGAAGGGCTTAGAACAAAATTATTAACCCTCTGGCAAATGACAATTGTAGCCGCATTGGTTATTACACTACATGACAATTCAGGCCATCAACAATTTAATACCACTGTTGTGCTTTTAATAATGCAATTGTATATTACTTATCTATGGTGGAGTGTAGGCCTGTATGATAAAGCTCATCGTAAATTAAATAAGCCTTACACTATCATTTATCTTATTGCATTTGTATTTATATGTTCTACACTATTCGTTAGCCAGGCGTATAGCCGCACACTTTTATATATATCGCTTCTCCTAAATTGTATGCCTCCGTTTGTATCACATTTTATTTTAAAAAGAAACACAAGTGCACTCACTTTAACTTCCAGTATGACAGAAAGGCTGGGGCTTTTTACCATCATTGTTTTTGGCGAAGTTGTCTTGGGTGTAATCAACGGGATCATTGCAATGCACAATTTAAATGCTACAATTTGGTTTGAATTTGTATTGGCCATCAGTATCGTATTTGCACTTTGGTGGTTATTTTTTACTATTATTTCCGACAGGAAATGCAAAAACGGTTTATTGTATAGCAGTTTACTTGAACTACTTTTTATACCCACTTTAATAGGACTGGATTTGCTGGGTGCTTCATTCACAGATATTTTTTTAAATTTTAAGGAACACAGTCGTCTTACAATTGAACATACCGGTTACCTGGGATATTCAGTAAGTATTTTTTTATTGGGAATATGGGCTATGATGTATTTATTAAAGTATCCTGAAGTTTATTTGGGGTTTAAGAAAATAGTAAAAAGAGCAATAATTTTAACGGTAACGATTATCACAATATTTGCCTGCTTGCCATTGCAAATGAACCTGGTATATTATTTACTGGTAATTTTACTAATCCTGCTTTCATTGATTTTTTATTTAAATAATTTTTGGTACCGGATGGTAACAAAGAAAAATTATAATACATGAATGTAAAAACTAACAATTATACAGAATGGCCGCTGTTTGATTAAACGGTTTTATTTATTTATCTTTTCTTTAAAATTCATCACATTTAAAATTTACAATTATGGCACTATGGATTGTTATTGGCGTTGTGGCTTTACTTATTCTTTGGATTATTGGTATGTACAACGGAATGGTAAGCGCAAAAATAAAAATTGATAATGCATGGAGCGATATCAGTGTTTTTCTTAAAAAAAGATTTGATCTTATTCCAAACCTGGTAAATACAGTTAAAGGATATGCCGCACATGAAAGTCAGACATTGGAAAAAGTGGTACAAGCCCGTAATGCAGCCGTAGCAGTACCTGCAGGCGATGTGGCTGGTATGGCTGCCGCTAATCAGCAACTGGGCGGAGCATTAAGAGGATTGCTTGCTATTGCAGAAAGCTACCCCGACCTGAAAGCCAATGCACAGTTTTTAGAACTGCAAACAGCTTTGCAAAACATAGAGGGCGACCTGGGTAATGCACGCCGTTATTACAATGCCACTGTACGTGATTTTAATACTACTATTCAGCAATTCCCGGGTGTTTTGGTGGCAAATATGACGGGTTTTAAAGCCAGGGAGTTTTTTGAGTTGGAAGACAAAGAAGAAGCAAAGAATATTGAAGTAAAGTTTTAATTGCCACTGATGAAAAAAAATATTTTCTTTTTTTTATGCCTTGTAAGTCTTGTTAACTTTGTTTCTGCCCAAGGTTATACTATTAAACTGTACCAGGTTAATGTGCAGGTTAATAAAGATGCTTCACTGGATATAACCGAAACCATAGATGTTAATTTTACTGAAAGTCATCATGGTATTTTTAGGTTAATCCCTTTTAAATATAAACTGCTGCCTTTACGAGATGGTATTGAAAAAGCCAGCAGGCAATTAGAGTCTCATGGCTATGCACAGGTTATTATTGAAGATATACACGTGGATGGCTGGAAATTTTCTGTTAGTAATACAGGCAACTATAAAGAAATTAAAATAGGCAACAAAAAAAAATATGTTGATGGAGATCAGCAATACATTATCAGATATAAATTATTAAATGCAATAAACTTCTTCAAGGATAAATCTGAATTGTATTTTAATATCATTGGAGATAAGTGGGAAACAAAAATTGATTCTGTGGTTTTTTCCATATCACTTTATGAGGCATTGCCCTACACTCCTGCATATTTTACGGCTACCGGATTTACAGGCTCACGTGAAAGTAATGTAGTATCATCATGGGCAGGGAATAAAATATTTTCGGGTATCAGTACAAAGCCATTGCAGGCAAATGAAGGGTTAACTGTTGGTATTGTTTTTCCAATAAATTTTTTAACTCAGCAAAATTATATGTTGCGTGGTATTTATTGGTTGTGTTTGCCGCTATTAATTTTAATATTGATGTTTTTAATTTGGCGAAGATGGGGGAAAGATGAGAAGCTTACCATCACTACAGAATTTTATCCACCAGAAAATATTAGCCCAAGCGTAGCAGGTTATATCATTAATGATAAACTTGATAGAAGAGACCTTACTGCATTGATACCATACTGGGGTGCAGGAGGTTATTTGCAGGTAAAGGAAACAGAAAAGAAAGCTATGCTGGGCATTATAAAAAATAAAGAATACGATTTTATTAAATTAAAAGATCTTCCGCAAACAGCCATGACTTTTGAAAAAACATTATTCAATGGCATATTTAAAAATGGAAATACTGTTGCATTAAGCAGCCTTAAAGATGTGTTGTATAAAACAATGGAAACTGCAAAAAAAGAATTGGAAACAGAAGTTGACAAAGCTGCATATTATGTAAAAAAATCCAGAGGAATGGGGTGCCTTTTTCCAGTTATAGGTGTTGTGTTGCTCATGCTTGGTATTTTTCAATTAATAATATTTTGGGGCGATCCTTATTGGTTTCCGTTGGCATTAATTACAAGCGCTATTATAATTATTTGCTTTGGAGTTTTTATGACAAAAAAAACTGGCCGTGGAAATGAATTATATAAAAAACTTGCAGGGTTTAAAGAATTTATACAAAAAGTTGAAAAGGAAAGGCTTTCGGTTTTTTTAAAACAAGATTCACATTATTTTGATAAGGTTCTTCCTTTTGCCATTGTTTTTAATATAGCCGATACCTGGAAAGATAAATTGAAAGGCCTTGATGTACAGCCGCCGAATTGGTATGTAGGCAATTATAACGGTTTTACAACTGCAATGTTTTTAAATAATCTTGATCATTCCATGAATGAAATGTCGAAAAGTTTTTATAGCGCTCCCAGTAGTAGTGGCAGCAGTGGTGGAAGTTGGAGCGGTGGTGGTGGTTTTTCTGGTGGTGGCTTTGGTGGCGGTGGTGGTGGCGCCTGGTAATGTTTTACAAATAAAATAGTTATACAAAAAACTAAAGTGTATAATTTAGTTGTTAAAAGAGCATAGCTAATTTTAATTTGTTAAAGGCTGCATATCTTTGCATGAAAAGGCAATCACTATGGAATTAGGTGTTGGAATGTTTGGAGATTTGCACATTAACAAAAAAGGCGAAACTCAACCTGCAGCACAACGACTTCAGGAATTAATTGAAGAAATAAAATTGATGGATGAAGTAGGGCTTGATTTTTACGGTATAGGCGAACATCACAGGAGCGATTATGCTGTTTCAACTCCCGAAATAGTTTTAGCTGCAGCATCAACAGTTACAAAAAATATAAAGTTAGGCAGTGCTGTTTCTGTTTTAAGTTCTGCCGATCCTGTAAAACTTTATCAAAGCTTTGCTACTTTGGATTTGATTAGCAATGGCAGGGCAGAGCTGATGGCAGGGCGGGGAAGCTTTATCGAATCTTATCAACTTTTTGGATACGATTTAAAAGATTATGATGAACTATTTGAAGAAAAATTAGACCTGCTTCAAAAAATAAATAATAATGAACTCATAACCTGGAAAGGTAAGTTTAGGCCAGCTTTAAATAAACAACAGATTTTACCCCGTGCAGTAAATAATCATTTAAATATTTGGGTGGCAGTTGGCGGTACTCCACAATCGGTTTTAAGGGCTGGTAAGGCAGGCCTGCCGGTGATGTTTGCTATTATTGGAGGTAACCCCGTACAGTTTAAACCTCTGTTTAAATATTACAAAGATGTGTACGAAGAAAATGGTTACGATAAAAACAAATTCCAGGTTGGCGTACATGTTCATTCTTTCTTTGGCGAAAACAGTAAACAAATTGCCGATGAATATTATCCGATATATTCAGCACAAATGAACAGGATAGGGCGTAGCCGTGGTTGGCCTCCGTATCAGTTACAACAATATGAAACTGGTAGAAGCAGTAATGGGCATTTAATAATTGGCGATGCCAGTGAAGCAATAGATAAGATATTACACATGCAACAATTATTTGGCCTTACCCGTTTTTCGGCGCACATGGATGTTGGCGGGCCATCGCACCAATTAATGATGAAGTCGATAGAAATATTTGGAAATAAAATTGCACCCGAAGTACGAAAAGCCTTAAAAAATAATTTAACAACTAAATATGTATAAAATGAAAACAATTAAATTAACCCT
Organism: Ferruginibacter sp.; assembly: GCA_035425605.1. GTDB lineage: Bacteria > Bacteroidota > Bacteroidia > Chitinophagales > Chitinophagaceae > Ferruginibacter. Next base: position 5,065 of record DAOLYC010000053.1, on the reverse strand, counting down.
AATCTTTGTTACGTTAATAGCTGTACACGTAAAAGCACAAACATATAAGATAGATACCAGTGAAATAACGTACGAAAATAAATTGCGGCCATGCTTTAACGTAAAATACGATGCACCACCAGTAACAGTAAAAAAAGCATGGGACAAGTTTTTTAATAAAAATTATAATGTAAAGATCAAAGGTATTGGCCTTTTAACCAATAAGGATATTATTACAGGCACAGATGTAACCATTGCAGATATATCGGATAAACGAATGAATTTATATGCCAAGATAACAAATGTGGCCAGCGGTTCGGAGCTGAGTTACTTTATGAGTTTTGGTTACGACTTTTTTATTGGCTCTGTCGATTATTCAAAAGAATTTGCAGGCATGAAAAAAATACTGAATGATTTTAGTATGGAGTTTCTGAATGATTATTATGCTGATGAAGCTAGTAACCTTACCAGTAAGATAAAAAGCCTTGAAAAGGATATAAGTAAAAATAACAAGTCGGTAAAAAAGAATAACCGTAAAGCCAAAAAAGGATCGGCTGAAGTTGCTAATGGTTTATCAGCAAAAAACACAGCAAAGCAAATGGAAAATGAAGAGAACAGAAGAAAAATATCTGAATTAAACAAGCAAATAGAAAATATAAAAATTAAGCAACAAGGTTTATCAAGAAACTAATACGTTAAAATTCATACCAAATAGTTTACAACATTTAAAATAAAAACGGGCAATAATTGTTGCCCGTTTTTTATACGTAGTAACCCACCATCAACAAGAATTTTAGCAAACTACATGTTGCTGTTTCTAACGTAAAGCGAATGAATGTATATATAAAGCACAAATTTTAAATTTTTTAAAAAAGATTATAAATTTATTGTTAATCAATAAATATTTATTACATTTGCAGCATCAACAAAACACTTTAATAATTATGGAAATTAAAATTACATCAAAGCAGGTGCTTAAAGTATTGTATGTGCTGGCATGGATAATATTTATTGGTGTATGTATTGAAGCCGGAAGTTATATTTTTAACTTGTTCATTACATTGGCCATCAATTCCGATAATGCCTCTTACTTTCAATTAAATAATTTGTATGCTGCCGATAAAAGTTCTTATATAACCTTGTTAATATTGATGACTATTGTAGGAATTTTAAAAGCACTATTATTTTACCTGATTGTAAAAATTTTATGGGATAAGAAATTGAATGTAAGCAATCCGTTTAATAAAGAAGTAGGACGGTTTATATTTAATGTATCTTACCTGGCATTAGGAACAGGCCTATTTGCTTATTGTGGAGTAAATTACTCACAATGGTTGGTTAGTAAAGAAATTAAAATGCCCGATATACAAATTTTAGGACTGGGTGGCGCTGATGTTTGGTTATTTATGGGAGTAACATTATTTGTGATTGCTCATATATTTAAAAGAGGAATAGAAATACAATCTGAAAACGAATTAACCATATAAGCCATGGCAATAATAGTAAATCTTGATGTAATGATGGCCAAACGAAAAATGTCGCTCAATGAGCTTTCAGAAAAAGTAGGCCTTACCTTATCTAACCTTTCTATATTAAAAACTGGTAAAGCTAAAGCAATCCGTTTTTCTACATTAGACGCTATTTGTAAAGTTTTAGAATGTCAGCCAGGCGATATTTTAGAGTTTAGTAGTGATAAATAATTGAATGGCTGATATTAATTTTTATGTAATCGTTTATATCAGGCTAAAGATTTTATTCTTTAATTTTTTCTAAAATGCAAGCTTATTTTCGAAATCAGGTATTTAATTTTTGTAACTAAGTTTATAAGTCTTATACGATGTTTTTATTTGTAATTTTGCATGTATAATTTAGTATTTGAAGTAGATAAATACTATGGAAAAGACAAAAAGAATAGTGATTGTTGGAGGCGGATTTGCAGGTTTGCATGTAGCACGAAAACTGCATAAAAAAGGATTTGAAGTTTATGTAGTAGATAAAAATAATTACCACCAGTTTCAACCGCTTTTTTACCAGGTAGCCACAGCCGGGCTTGAACCAGCCAATATTGTTTTTCCTTTACGCAAAGCTTTTCATCATTACGATGGGTTTCATATCCGAATGGCAGAGCTGATAGAAATCATTCCATCTCAAAATAAAATTATTACCACCGAAAATGAAATTAAATATGATTACCTGGTAATTGCTACCGGCGTAACTACAAACTTTTTTGGTAATAAACAGATTGAAGAAAATGCTATTCCTATGAAAACGGTGAGCGAAGCATTATATATGCGTAACCGTGTTTTACAAAACCTGGAGGATGTATATTATGCCGATAAAGAAGAGCGGGAAAGGTTAAGAAATATTGTGATTGTTGGCGGCGGGCCAACAGGTGTGGAAGTAAGTGGAGCCATTGCCGATATGAGAAAATATGTATTGCGCAAAGATTATCCCGAACTGGATTTTTCTTTGATGAATATTTTTTTAATTGAAGGGTCGCCTGCATTGCTTGGAGCCATGAGTAAAAACGCTCAAAAAAAATCGCAGGCTTTTTTAGAAAAAATGGGTGTAAATGTATTTACCAACACAGTAGTAAAAGAATACGATGGTAAAACGGCATTGTTAAGTAATGGCACCGCTATTGCCACTAATACTTTAATTTGGGGAGCTGGGGTAACAGCTCAAAAAATTAATGGCATTCCTGCCGAAATCTTGCAAAGAGGTAACCGTATTAAAGTTAACAGGTATAACCAGGCCGAAGGTTTTGAAAATATTTTTGTATTGGGCGATATTGCTTATATGACGGAAGAAAAATATCCCAATGCACATCCACAAGTGGCCAGTGTGGCCATTGCACAAGGAAAGCTGCTGGCACAAAATTTAGTTCGTCTGGTACAAAATAAACCGCTTATAAAATTTGAATATAAAGACAAAGGCAGTATGGCTACTGTTGGGCGTAAAAAAGCAGTAGTAGATCTGCCATATTGGAAATTCCAGGGCGCTTTTGCCTGGCATACCTGGAACCTGGTGCACCTGTTTTCCATATTGGGTGTTAAAAACAAACTCAGCATATTTTTCAACTGGGCATGGAACTATTTTTCTCCTAACCCTAATTTAAGGGTGTTAATAAAGCCGTTTATTAAAAAGAAATAAAAAAATATTTTTCTAAAAAATGTAATTTATTATATAGAGTGCATGTATAAATTGTAACTTAAGCTGGTGAAATTTAACTATACACTCCTCATTTCAATCATCTATATTGTACTGCTGGTAGCTACTAGTATCCGCATCATTCTCGAAAATAAAAATCCGCTAAAAACACATTCCTACCTGCTTGTTATTATTCTTTTACCCGGAGTTGGCTTACTTATTTATTATTTTTTTGGTGTTAACCTGCGTAAAGAAGAAATGTTTGTTGAAAAAGAACGTATCGATCTTAAATTTATTCAGGATTATTTACATAATTATGAAAATAACTTACTAAAACACCATGCCGATATAGAAAAACAGTTACAAGGTAAGGCCAGGTTACCTTATTTATTCTTCAACAATTCTAATTCGGTTTTTACGCATAATAACCAAATTGATTTTTTGTATAATGGCGAAAATAAATTTCCTGTTTTGCTAGATGCATTAAAGAATGCTAAACACCATATACATATAGAGTACTATATTTTTTATGGCAAAGATGCTATTGGTAAAACAATTATAGAAATAATATGTGCAAAAGCAAAAGAAGCTGTGGAAGTTCGCTTGTTGGTTGATAGCTTTGGCAGTAAGCTACCGGGAAAACTGGTAAAACAACTTTCTGATGCAGGTGTGGAGGTAGCTTTTTTTCGCCCACTGTGGAGCCCAAAATATCTTACCAAATCAAATTATAGAGACCATAGAAAAATTGTGGTTATAGATGGAAAAACAGGTTTTGTTGGTGGTATAAATGTTGCTGATTATTACATAAACAATGTTCATACACAAAAATACTGGGCCGATTTACATTGTATGATAAAAGGAAATGCAGTGTATGCATTGCAGTTGCTTTTCTTCCTAAACTGGCGATTTGCAACTGAAAAAGAATTTAACCCGTTACTAAATTACTTGCCTTCACACCAAATTATTTCCGGTACGGCTATTAGCATTATGGGCTGCAATGCAAGTGGGCGCTCGCCTGCCATAATGGATGCATATTTTAGTATGATAACCACAGCTGTAAAAGAAGTATTGATAACCACACCCTATTTTATTCCCAATGAAGCAATTTTAAAAGCTATTTTAGTTACAGCAAAAAGCGGTGTACAGGTAAAAATATTAATGCCAAAAGTATCGGATGGATACATGGTACAAATGGCTTGTTTAAGTTATGTAGAGCAATTACTGGAAAATAATGTACAGGTATTTCTTTACAAAAAAGGGATGATACATGCTAAATATATGGTAGTGGATGAAGAGATTTGTACCTTAGGTACTGCCAATCTTGATGAAAGAAGTTTTAATATTAATTCAGAAGTAAATGCATTTATTTTCGATAAAGTAAAATCTCTTGAACTTAAAAAACATTTCGAAAAGGATTTATTGTTAAGTGAAGAATTAAATATTGAAATCTGGAACAAACGTAGTGCATTTAAAAAACTTCAGGAATCTGTTTTTAGGATAGTATCACCATTATTATAAAAAAAGCCATTGCGCTGCCAACTGAAACCTGTAAATTTAACAGTATAAAAAATAAAAGATCTATGGGCACGCTTCAGATTAAAAAGCAATCAAAACAATACGATGCAATAATAATAGGATCAGGAGCTGGAGGTGGAATGGCTGCATATACATTAGCAAAAGCAGGTTTAAAGGTTTGCATATTGGAAGCCGGTTATATGTACGACCCTCAAAAAAATGTTACTCAACTAAAAAATCCATGGGAAAGCCCACGCCGTGGTGCATCTACAAAATTAAGGCCCTTCGGTGATTTTGATGCCTGCTATTATGGATGGGAAATAGATGGAGAACCATATACCAAAGCTGCAGGTACCGACTGGCTTTGGTGGCGGGCACGTATGCTTGGTGGCAGAACCAATCACTGGGGGCGCATATCTCT
>DAOLYC010000052.1:0-10323 GCA_035425605.1 Ferruginibacter sp. | reverse complement strand
AAAATAAATACCGAAGAAGAATTTAGAAATGTAATTATTAAAAATGTAAACGGCAGTGATATAAAAATTAAAGATGTAGCCGATGTTGTTTTAGGCCCCGAAAATGAAGAACACGTTTTAAAAGAAAGCGGTGTTCCTATGATAGCCCTGGCAATAATTCCTCAGCCAGGTTCTAACTACGTAGCAATATCCGATGAATTTTACAAGCGCCTCAACCAGATTAAGAAAGAAGTGCCAACTGATATTAGTTTACAAATTGCACTTGATCAAACTAAGTTCATAAAAAAATCTATTTCGGAAGTTAAGGAAACGCTTATCATTTCACTGGTACTGGTTATACTTATCATTTACCTTTTTTTTAGAGATTGGCTTATCGCTTTCAGGCCCTTGATTGATATTCCCGTTTCTCTCATTGGTGCATTCTTTATCATGTACCTTTTTGGCTTTACCATTAATGTATTAACCCTTTTGGCTATTGTACTGGCAACAGGGCTGGTGGTTGATGATGGTATTGTTGTAACTGAAAATATTTATAAACGGATGGAAGCCGGTATGAACAAATGGAAAGCTGCCAGGGAAGGTTCTAAAGAAATTTATTTTGCCGTTATCTCAACCTCAATCACATTAGCTATTGTATTTCTTCCTATAATTTTTTTACAGGGATTTGTTGGCCGATTATTTCGGGAGTTTGGAATGGTGGTTGCAGGTGCCGTACTTATATCGGCATTGGTATCGCTAACCCTTACGCCTGTTTTAAATGTGTTGATGACAAAGAAGAAACCCAAACATTCAAAGTTTTACCTGATGACCGAACCATTTTTTCGTGGAATGGAAAATGGTTACCGTAAATTATTGAATGGATTTATGAAAATAAGATATGCTTCTTTTATCATCATTGCCATTTGCTTTGTATTGATATATAGCATTGGCAGTAACATACAATCCGAACTGGCACCAATGGAAGACAGAAGCCAATTTCGTTTATCGGTTACAGCACCCGAAGGCACTGCATACGATTATATGGACAGGTACATGGATACGCTTGGCAAATTCATCCTTGACTCTGTTCCGGAAAAAGATGTGATGATAACATTAACAGCACCAGGATTTTTAGGTGGATCTGTAAATAGTGGTTTCTTAAGAGTAACCATGGTACCTCCACATGAAAGAACAAGAACGCAACAGCAAATTGTAGATATGGTAAATAGAAACCTGCCAAAATATAACCAGGGCAGGGCATTTAGTTCTCAGGAACAAACCATTTCGGTTGGAAGACGTGGTGGGCAACCCGTACAATTTGTTTTACAAAATGTAGATTTTGAAAAACTAAAAAAAGTACTGCCTGATTTTTTAGAAGCAGTAAATGAAAACCCTGTATTACAAGGTGCCGATGTGGACCTTAAATTTAATAAACCCGAATTAAGAATTATCATTGACCGGTTAAAAGCAAGTGCATTGGGTGTGAGTGTAAAGGATATTTCTGAAGCCATGCAACTTGCATTAAGCAACCGCCAAATTGGTTTTTTTACAAAAGATGGTAAACAATACGAAGTATTAGGCCAGGTAAGCCGTTCCGAACGTGACGACCCTTCCGACCTTAAATCAATTTATGTTCGCAGTAGTTCGGGAAGCCTTATTTCTTTGGATAACCTGGTAAGCTTTGAAGAAAACAATACGCCTCCTACCATCTATCATTTTAACCGTTATAAATCTGCTACCATATCGGCAGGCCTTGCGCCAGGCAAAACTGTTGGCGATGGTATAAAAGCCATGGAAAGTATTAAAGCAAAACTGCTTGATGATTCTTTCAGCACAGCGCTGGCTGGTACATCCCGTGACTATGCCGAGAGCGGTAGTAATACCAGCTTTGCTTTTATTTTAGCGTTGATATTAATTTTCCTGGTTTTGGCTGCACAGTTCGAAAGTTTTATAGACCCCATCATCATCATGGTAACAGTTCCACTTGCAATTGCAGGTGCGTTGCTATCTTTAAAATTATTTGGACAAACACTAAATATTTTTTCGCAGATAGGTATGATTATGCTGATTGGATTGGTAACTAAAAACGGTATTTTGATTGTGGAATTTGCCAATCAAAAACAGATTACGGGTTTAAAGAAAATTCCTGCTGTAGTGGATGCTGCCGTTGCCAGATTTAGGCCTATATTGATGACCAGCCTGGCTATGTCGCTGGGCGCTTTGCCATTGGCATTGTCTTTGGGAGATGCATCTACCAGCCGCATTCCGTTGGGCATTGTAGTTATTGGTGGCATTTTATTTTCATTGATACTTACATTGTTTGTAATACCGGCTATGTATTCTTTCCTTTCTTCAAAGAAAAAGAAAAATGCATTGGAAGAATTGGATGAAGCGGCAGCAGCAGCCATTCATTAGTTAAAATTGCTGTGAAAAAAAACTGTAGTTCTGCAAAATGTTTTAAAAAGTATGCTGAAAAAAAATTGAATGAAAAGTTATTATAAAAATATAATCTTATTAATTGCTGTTATTGTTTTTAACTCACCAATATTTTCGCAAAACAAATTAACGGTTGAACAAGCCATTACAGCCACCATTGAAAACAATTACGACATACAATTGCTTCGCAACGATTCCAGCGCCTACGCACTGGATAACGCTTATGCCCGTGCAGCTTTTTTACCCAGGTTAAATGCATCGGGTGGGCTGCTGTTTAACAACAACAACCAAAAACAAAAATTAGCAGATGGCAGCAAAAGAGAAAGCAAAGGCCTTCGCTCCAGCAACCTAACCGGATCTGTACAATTAAACTGGACAATATTTGATGGCCTTAAAATGTTTGCTACCCGAGATAAACTGGCACAGTTTGTACAGCTTGGCGAACTGAATATAAAAAACCAAATGATAAATTCGGTTGCAACTGTAATAAACAACTATTACAATATTGTAAGGCAAAAACAACAATTAAAAGCCATTGAAGAACAGATGAGCATTAATGAAGAAAGAGTAAAAGTGGCCGAAAAAAAATTAAGCGTAGGCCTGGGTGCCAAGCCCGAACTTTTACAAGGCAAAGTAGATTTAAATGCACAAAAAGCTGCCCGTTTACAGCAACTAACTTTAATTGAACAATTAAAAGAACAGCTTAACCAATTAATGAATGTAGAACCAGATTCCAGGTATGATGTAACCGACAGCATAACATTTGTAAATAATATTATTTTAGGCGATATTTTAGGAACTGTTGAAACTGGAAACCCACAACTATTAGTTACTAAAAAAAATATTGAAATTGGTAAGCTTACTTTAAAAGAACGAAAGGCCGAGCGTTACCCTGTTGTTACTTTAAACTCGGCATACAATTACTCTAAAACCAATAACAAATCTGTTATCAATCCATTCTCTACATTATACAACCGTAGCAATGGTTTTAATTATGGTATTGGAATCAGTATCCCCATTTTAAATGGCTTTAATACAAAGCGGCAAATTCAACAAGCACAACTTGATATTGACTGGCTCAATATCTCTTATCTAAATCAAAAATCACAAATTAACCTGGGCATAACAAATGCCTTTAAAGATTATGAACTTCAGAAAAAGATGCTGGCGCTTGAAGAAGAGAACATTGTTTTAGCAAAGGAAAATGTTTATATAGCATTAGAAAGGTTAAGGCTGGGCATTTCAACATACCTGGAACTTAGGGAAACACAAAAAAGTTTAGAGCTTGCATACGACCGTTTGATAGCAGCACGCTACAATACCAAACTGGCCGAAACAGAATTGCTGCGATTGAAAGGAGATTTGATAAAATAAAACAATTCTTACTAATTTTTCATCTTCAATTTTTGGGTTGATAAATTAATGAAAAAGTTTACTGTATTTATTTCATAACTTAACACCAAAAAAATAAACAGGCAACAAATTGATAATAGTCATGAATGCCGGCCATTTAATAAAACAAATATAAAAAACATGGGACCTTTAGTAGGAATTGTAATGGGTAGCGAAAGCGACCTGGATGTAATGAAATCTGCAGCAGAAATGCTACGTCAATTTGAAGTAGAACCAGAGTTTACCATTGTATCGGCACACCGCACACCCGAGCGCCTGCGTAATTATGCCACACAGGCAAAAGAACGGGGCATTAAAGTAATTATTGCCGGCGCCGGAGGCGCCGCACATTTGCCTGGAATGATTGCCGCACAAACCATACTACCTGTTATTGGTGTTCCTATAAAATCATCTAACAGTATTGATGGCTGGGATTCTGTATTATCTATATTACAAATGCCATACGGGGTACCCGTTGCAACGGTTGCATTAAACGGTGCAAAAAATGCAGGAATTCTTGCCGCACAAATACTGGCCCTGCACGATACTTCCATTGCAGGTAAATTAGAAGCTTTTAAAGAGTACCAGGATGATATAGTTATGGAAAGTGTAAAAAATGTAAAGAATTTTGGATTTAGAAATGAGTTTGATTGATTAATTATATGACAACAAAAGGGCAACCACATTATAAGTCAGCAGCCATAATTCGTTTTTTTAGGAAACTTCATAGGCAGATTGCAATTATTTTATTTATGTTTTTCCTAATCATTTCCATAACAGGATTATTATTAGGCTGGAAAAAAAATTCCTTTGGGATTATCCTTCCTGCCACTTCAAAAGGTGTTTCCACTAATTTAAAAAACTGGCTTCCTTTTGATAGTTTGCATACTATTGCTGTAAATACATTACATGATTCTGTATCCAAAGATTTATCTATTGAATTAGAACGAATTGATGCAAGACCTTCAAAAGGTATTGTAAAATTTGTTTTTGAAGACAACTATTGGGAAGTTCAGTTAGATGGTACAACCGGAAATGTATTACAAATTAACAGAAGAAGATCTGATATAATTGAAAATATACATGACGGAAGCATCTTAGATGTTTTATTTAACACTAAAAACGACCAGTTTAAATTATCTTATACAACAATTATGGGGGTTTCATTACTTATGCTAACCATAACCGGTTTTTGGCTATGGTATGGGCCTAAAAGACTCCGTAAACAAAAACAACAGTAAAGAAAATTACCTATTAATAACCAAAACTACTTTGCCCTTTAATTAGTTTGGCTATGTACAAGTTGTTAATAGTAGTTTACCCAATTGAACTTAAATAAACTAATACTAATGGAAAACAACAATTCTTCAACCATTAATAAAAGGTACTTTCTTGTTGTAACAATTCTAACTTTTATCCTGCCTTTGATTTGTACTGTTATAGAAACAGGTATATGTAAAAACACATCTTTTTCTTTTGCATTAATAGGTAAATGGTTTATTTTTTCAGCGGTTGGGTTAAGGCTTTTTATTGCAGGCATTAAACAAACTACAGATCCTGCATTTACTGCAAAAGAAATTTTCCATCTCAATAACCCCGAAAGTTTTCCCATTGTTAGGGAATTAGGTTTTGCTAATCTTTGTTTCGGATTGGTTGGCATTGTTTCTTTGTTTTTACCCCAATGGAGGGTTGTTAGTGCGTTTGGCAGCGGTTTGTATTATGGCATTGCCGGCCTTCAGCATTTTATAAAAAAACCAGTAGGGCCAAATGAAAAATTTGCTTTAATAACAGATATTTTTATTTTTATTTTCCTGTTGGTATATTTTGTAAAAATGATTTAATGGAATGTTTTTTATTAGCACATATTTTTTGCTCAATAACTTACATTTACAAACATCTATCAACTTAATTACTTTTGATAACAAAAAACATCTTGCTTATCCACAACATCATTACATAAAATTTGTTATCAGTAAACAGGCAGTAACATTTAATTAATACAAAACAAAAATTTTACAGATAATTATGCACTTTGCCAATGCTTTACTTCAAATCAATCAACATTCATTTTTTATAGGCAACATTTCAAAAATAATAATCCTAATTATTGGAGCTATTGTTGGTTTTCTTTCGGGCTTATTGGGCAAAGGCGGAAGCGCTATTACTACACCTGCATTACAAATTTTTGTTGGTATCAACCCATTTGCCGCTTTGGCATCTCCACTACCTGCAACATTACCCACTACCCTATCTGCTTCAATTGCTTATAGCAAAGAAAATTTAATAAGCAAAAGAGTAGTGGTTTCCTGTATCGTATTGGGTATACCGGCTACATTTATTGGTTCATTCTTAAGTGATTGGCTTGGTGGTAACATGCTAATGATATTGACCGCACTTTTTGTATTGTCTTTAGGAATATCATTTTTTGTATTACACAGCAACCCTGAATTTTCAAATGAAAATAAAATCCCTTTGTGGAAAATAGCTGTTATTGCAATTTCTGTTGGATTTTTATCAGGGTTATTGGCAAACAGTGGTGGTGTTTTGTTTGGCCCATTATTTATTAGGGTTTTAAAAATGCCAACAAAGCAGGCTTTAGCATCAAGTTTATTGGTTGCAGCAGGACTGGCAATTCCGGGTACAATTGCTCATTGGTATTTAGAGCATATTGACTGGGAGATTGTATTACTTTTATCAATTAGCTCCATCCCCTTTTCTTACCTGGGTGCAAAAACCGCTATTCGTTTAAATAACCTGCTTTTAGAAAGGATATTTGGGATAATGCTTGTTGGCTTTGGCATATTTGATTTGTGGTATAGCATTGCTCACCCATAAAAATAAGCTGGCACCCATTACTTTTTCTTAAGTTTTTATGTTTAAATATGTCTTTGTTTTAGCAGTAGCTGTAGCATTTATTTTTTAACCCTCACTTCATTTATATCTATAGATAATATTTTACAGTTTAAAATTAAACTCCAATCAAACTTTTAAAAGCTACCTATATTTTTCAAAAAATATAACACAATAAACATCTGCCAAACTGGCATCAATTACTTAGTTTAAGTTATCTTTGCTGCTCAAAAAAAAATTAGGATGTTGGATTTTGTGAAAGCAAAGGAACATGACGAAACCAGGCAAGGTGAAGCATTTTCATCTATGGCTATTGAATTTAACTCTAATAAAAAGCATTTTTATATTGAGAGTTATGGCTGCGCTATGAATTTTGCCGACAGTGAAGTGGTTGCTTCTATTTTACAAGAAAACGGCTTTGCTGCCACTACAGATTTTTCACAAGCCGATCTTATTTTTATAAACACCTGCTCCATACGGGAAAAAGCAGAACAAACAGTTAGAAAAAGACTAACAGAATTCAGAAAAGTAAAAAAACAAAAACCAGGCATGCTGGTTGGAGTGTTAGGCTGTATGGCCGAGTGGCTTAAAGCCCAGTTTTTGGAAGAAGAAAAATTAGTTGATATGGTTGTTGGTCCAGATGCTTACCGCACACTGCCCGGCCTAATTGAAGAAGCCGAAACCGGGCAAAAAGCTGTAAACGTATTGTTGAGCCGAGACGAAACTTATGCCGATATTGCGCCCGTTAGATTGAATAGTAACGGCGTTACAGCTTTTGTAAGCATCATGCGTGGCTGTAATAATATGTGCTCATTTTGTGTGGTACCATTTACCAGGGGCAGAGAACGTAGCCGTGATGCCCATTCCATAGTAAATGAATGTAAAGTTTTATTTAAAGAAGGATACAGGGAAGTAACATTATTGGGTCAAAATGTTGATAGTTATTACTGGGTAGATGAACAAAAAGATGAAAGCGTAACTTTTGCCATGTTGATGGAACAGGTGGCCTTAATTTCTCCCCTGCTTAGGGTTCGTTTTTCAACATCTCATCCAAAAGACATTACCGACGAAGTACTGCATACCATAGTTAAATACGATAATATTTGTAACTACATTCATTTACCGGTACAAAGTGGTAGCAGCAGAATATTACAAATGATGAACCGTACTTATAGCAGAGAATGGTATGTAGCCAAAGTAAACCGTATTAAAGAACTGATACCGGATTGTGGTTTATCAACCGATATGATTACTGGTTTTTGTACCGAAACAGAAGAAGATCATCAGCAATCACTAAGCTTAATGGAATATTGTAAATACGATTTGGCCTATATGTATTTTTACAGCGAAAGGCCTGGCACCCTTGCTGCCAGAAGGTTTGAAGATGATGTACCGCTTGATGTAAAGAAAAGAAGATTACAGGAAATGATTACACTGCACCGCACACATTCTTTACAAAGTATGCAAAGGGATGTTGGAAAAACTTTTAAAGTACTTGTAGAAGGGCAATCTAAAAAAAATGAAGAGGAGCTTTTTGGAAGAACAGATCAAAATAAAGTGGTGGTATTTGCAAAAGGAAATTTAAAGCCAGGCGATTATGTGGTTGTAAAAATAATCAAATGCACAGCCGGCACCCTTATTGGAGAAATACAGCCAACACATTAATGCTGTTCAATAGTTTATTAAGAAAATAAAACCATGGAATTACAAACAATAAAAAACCGCTTTGGTATCATTGGCAATTCGCCGGGTCTTAATCATGCTTTAAATATTGCCATACAGGTTGCCAATACCGATTTAAGCGTACTTATTAACGGAGAAAGCGGAGTAGGAAAAGAAGTTTTTTCTCAAATTATTCATTCGTTGAGTGCAAGAAAACACAACCCGTTTATTGCAGTAAACTGTGGCGCTATTCCCGAAGGAACAATAGACTCGGAATTATTTGGACATGAAAAAGGGTCTTTTACCGGCGCTGTTGACAGCCGCAAAGGATATTTTGAAACAGTAAATGGAGGAACTATTTTTTTAGATGAAATTGGAGAATTACCATTGGGCACTCAGTCTCGTTTATTACGTGTGCTTGAAGCCGGAGAATATATACGTGTAGGTAGTAGTAAAGTGCAAAAAACTGATGTAAGGGTAATTGCCGCCACCAATAAAGAACTGATTGAACATACAAAAACCAACCGCTTTAGGGAAGATTTATATTACCGCTTAAATACAGTGCCTATTAAAGTTCCTGCACTTAGAGATAGAAAAGAAGATATTTATTTGCTTTTTAGAAAATTTGTTACAGATTTTTCTGACAGGTATAAAGGCACTCCGGTTCAATTGGATGATGGGGCAAAAGATGTATTAATTAATTATACCTGGCCAGGCAATGTAAGGGAATTAAAGAATATTGCTGGACAGATTTCGGTACTTACACAAGAAAAGATAATTAATGCAGCCACCATGAAAAGTTTTTTACCGGAGCATAATTATTCAAGATTACCAGTACTTGCTGCTGTAGCTGGCTCTGTTAGTCAATCGGAATTTGCCAATGAGAGAGAAATTTTGTACAAACTATTCTTCGACATGAAAAAAGATGTAAATGAATTGAAGAAAATGTTTTTCGATCTTTTACAAAACCCCAATATTGCACAATTTACTGATCATCATAACCTAACACCTGTATATGATGAACAAAAGTTGGCTGCATTAAATCATAACAAAACAGGTATCGCCGCAACTCAGCCGGTTTTTTTACCACATCATAATGGCGAAGCTATTCAACAGCATGAAGATGTAGAAGAATCTTTAAGCATTGTAGATAAAGAAAAAGAACTTATCATAAAAGCATTAAAAAAACACAAAGGCAAACGTAAGGATGCATCGCTTGATTTAGGAATAAGCGAACGTACATTGTACCGTAAATTAAAAGAGTATGATATTGAAGAATAATTTGTGTATAGTACATCAGGTAAAAGGTAATAAACAAAAGACCACACTTAAAACTGGTTGGAACTTTACTTGCAGTAGCCGTTTACTCATTGCCCTGATATTAATAAGTATTTTCAACTTTGCTACCTGCAAATACGGCTTTAAAGATGTAAGCATGGCGCCGGAAGTAAAAACATTTAGAGTAAATTATTTTGAGAACAAAGCTGATTATAAAAATCCGCAACTAAGCCCACAGTTAACTGAAAAAGTAAAACAAAAAATCATTAGTACCACCAGGCTTAGGCAAACCAATGATGATGATGCACATTATGATATCAGTGGTTATGTGTCGAATTATTACATCAGCACAACCGGCATTACCAATAGTACATCAAGCCTCAACAGGTTATCGGTAACTTTTCATCTTATTTTTAAAAACAACCTGGATGAAACAAAGAATTTTGAAGCCGATATACCTTACAGTCTTGATTTTGACGCAAACCTTAGTCTTAACCAGGTAGAACAAAGAAGCGGAGAAGATATTATAAAGAATTTGGCAGATGCAATTTTTAATAAGATTTTTTCAAACTGGTAACCTTTATATTTAAATTATGCAACAAAACCAGTTACTATTTGAATCATTGTTCAGTAGAAATATTTCAGATGCCGGCAATGTTGATTTTCTTAAAGAAATCACTACTAAGCATCCTTATTTTTCACCGGCACAGTTTTTTTTATTGCATA
>DAOLYC010000051.1:0-10329 GCA_035425605.1 Ferruginibacter sp. | reverse complement strand
ATACCATACCTGCACGCAACCTGGCACTTGCCGGCAATTTTAACCTGGTAAATACCGAAGAACTTTTTGGATTGGTAAATATTGATCCAGGTGAGTTTCAGCGACAGAGCGACCTGGCAGCCATGATGGAAGTTGTATATCACTTTTTAGTTAAGGCCGATGAGGCTTTTCCAGGAGAAATGGATATTGAAAAGGTTCTAAAAAAAGCAATTCCTTTATTTGACGGGGGCTTTAATTTTAGTGGAATTATTGGCAATGGAGATGGCTTTGTAATGAGAGATGCACACGGCATTCGTCCATCTTACTATTATATAAATGACGATGTTATTGTTGCTGCCAGCGAAAGGGCTGCCATACGCACTGCTTTTAACCTGGGCGAAAACGAAGTAAAGGAATTGATGCCTGGCTATGCTTTAATTGCAAAGGCTAATGGTAGTTATTATATTGAACAAATTATTGAACCCAAAGAACGAAAGGCCTGCAGCTTTGAACGAATTTATTTTAGCCGGGGAAGCGACGAAAAAATATACAGGGAAAGAACCGCCCTGGGATATCAACTAAGTGATACAGTTTTAAAAGCAATTGATTACGATTTAAAAAACACCATTTTCTCTTTTATTCCCAATACAGCAGAAATTGCTTTTTACGGCCTTATAAAAGGAGCAGAAGACTATCTTAACAAAATTAAAATTGAAAGGATACTTAGCTGGGGTAAAGATTTTGATGAAGAAAAGCTGGCCGAAATGGTTAACCGAAAAATTCGAATTGAAAAAATTGCCATAAAAGATGTTAAGCTTCGTACGTTTATTACCGAAGACAGCAGTCGTAATGAAATGGTGCAACACGTTTATGATATTACGTACGGAACTGTTAGAAAAAATATTGATACCCTTGTTATAATTGATGATAGTATTGTACGTGGCACCACTTTAAAGGAAAGTATCATTCGTATGCTGGCCAGGTTGCAACCTAAAAAAATTATTGTTGTTTCATCGGCGCCACAAATACGTTACCCCGATTGTTATGGTATTGACATGAGCAAGATGGGAGACTTTATTGCATTTAGAGCTGCTATTGAATTATTAAAAGATACGAACCAATTGTCATTGCTTGATGATATGCTCGATAAGTGTAAAAGCTTGCAACGTAACAATCAATTACATACCCAAAATATTGTAAGAGAAATTTATAAGCCTTTTAGTTTAGACCAGATATCAAATAAAATTGCAGAACTTATTACGCCAAAGAATTTACAAATTCCTGTAACCGTTATTTACCAAACTATAGAATCGCTCCATGAAGCCTGCCCCACTAACACCGGCGACTGGTATTTTACGGGCAACTATCCAACACCCGGTGGCAACCGTGTGTGCAATAAAGCTTTTATGAATTACATGGAAGGGAAAAATGTAAGAGGTTATTAACTAAATTGAAAAACGTTCATTCTTTATTTAAAAATCTCATTCAGCAAACCGGCTAAATGAACGCCTCCTTTAAGCAATTGTTCATTTACCAAAGCAATGTATTTAAAGTTATATTGGTAACTCAATTTTTCGTTTGGTTTTATATCGGAATAAATTTTTTCGGCCAGTTGATACGATTGCCAAACCCAAACACTTACTGGTTCGGCCTGCCAAATTTTTCTTTGTGCTTTTGTTGTATGGTTTATAGCAGTTGCATATTCGGTATAACTTAACTGTTGAAAATCTATTAATCGTTCATCCCAAATTTGATGCAGGTTATAGGGTTCATTAAACCAGGTTACTTTTATTTTATTTCCCCCTAAATCATCATGCCGGCCGGTATGCAAGGGTTGGTGCAAATCGCCAACTATATGTATCAGCAAGCGTAGGTATAAAACCTTTTTATCTTGTTCAAGATTTTTGTTTTTCAATTGTTCGGTTAACCAATTTAATTTGGTATAAGCATCGGTAGCAGTATCAGTAGCCAGGTAAGAATTTAATTCTGTTTCATTAAGTCCTGCTTTTAAATTTATATAGTGCCAAGGACTTAAAAAAGAATAAGAAGGATCTGATTTTATAAAATCGGGCCAGTTACTTGTCATAGCAACGGATTCGTTGCCCAGTATTTTATAAATTTCTTTTTTGGCGTTTTTGGTTAAATAGCAATCAGCTATTTGTCCAACAATACGATGGCCTAATACTCCCCAAGCCATACTGCTAATGGGTAAATACAAAAACAACCCAAGTAAAATGGAGTTTCTAATTTTTTTTATCATCTTTATAAATTATTATCAAATCTACATAAGTTTAGTAAACAACAATAAGAACATTTATTCTGTTATTTCAAAAAGTAACACCTGTGCTTTTTCAACCGGATTAAAATTATTATCTGCAATACACAACAGTGTTTTTTTACCATTAGGCAATACCGGCCCAAATGTTACGCCTTCAATATTATCTGTATAAATACCAAGGCTATCCATATTCAACAGAAGCGTTTTCTTAGCAGGAATAAAGTTCTTGTTTTCTTTTAAAGAAAGATTTGATATATCAGACGCTTTGTTTAAATCGGCAATAAACAATTTAATAGTACATGGCAACCGGCCTGTTGAATACGATCTTTCAATAACTAAAAGTTTATTCTTTCCTAAACTCATTATATCCGAAACGCCGTTAATCTTAAAGCTGTTCTCTGGATTTGCTGCATAAGCTACCGGATCAAGCTTATATGCAAACTGTGCAACTGTTTTTTTGCTTGCTGTTTTAAATTTATTAATGCGTATGTATGCGTTATTTTCTTTTATCTCGGCCTGCGGGCCATCTTCATATATTGGCTCTTCTACGCTTACATAAAGGGTTTTATAATTGTCAGCAAATGCAAGGCCTTCAAACACACTGTTTCTTCTAGGGCCTTTTTCAATTGCTTGCATGTGCATATTTTCCGGCAATTTAAAACTATCAATATAACTGCCATTAGGCTTCATCATTATGATTGCAGGATTAATTAAAATAGTATCTGTTGGTTTTACAATTCTTTCACCTTCGCTACTCCAAACAAGTTCCTTTGTTTTTGCATTGAATCGCATTGCTTCGGGATCGGGCACTAAAAATTTATTCTGTTTATTATTTGGATATGTGTTTCCATTGCTTTGCAGCAAATAATGCACACCGGTAAATACCAGGCTATCAATTTGTTTTTCGCTCAAAAAAATCCTGGCAGTATAAAAGCGTGCTGCATTTTTTTCACTCCTGTCATCACAAATAAAATAATAAACATTATTTTTTGCATCGTAATCTATACCCGATAAGCCGCCAACTGTTGTATTTTTAAATTGCAGGTTAAAAGGAATTTCATAAGTACTTAAAAGTTTAATGTTGCTTATTTCTGCAGTGTTTTGCATTATCTTTTTTGAAGACGTGCACGAATTCAGCAAAAAGGCAGACGCTAAAAATAATAGGAGACGAAAACTGTATTTATACATATCCTGATTTAAAAATTTTATTGTAATTATTAAATATACAATTATCTGTTTGTAAAATAATTTTATACTTTTATAAAAACATGCTGTTGAAAAAACTTTTTATCATAAGGCATGCCAAAAGTGATCAAAGCTTTTATGGTAATGATTTTGAAAGGCCGCTTAATGATCGTGGGAAAAAAGATGCTCCTATGATGGCAGAACGTTTAATTAAACAACAAAAAAATATCGATGCATTTGTTGCCAGTCCGGCAAAGCGTGCCAAACAAACTGCAGAAGCTTTTGCAACAGCTTATAAAGCAGCGGCAGATAAAATAATTTTTTTTTCTGCCTTATATCATGCTGCTGCCAATGTGTTTTACGAAGTAATTGTTTCATTACCCGATAACCTCCATACTGTTGCTATATTCTCTCACAACCCTGGTATTACATATTTTGTAAATAGCCTGCAAACAAAAGTTAGTGTAGATAATATGCCAACTTGTGGCATTTTTGCAGTGCAAGTTGATATTGAACACTGGAAAGATTTTTTAACAGCAGGAAAGACCTGCTTATTTTTTGATTACCCAAAACTTATATGATAAAGAAACGGGAGTTCAGTTGTACTTTATTTATTAAATATATTTCAAGCGTTTTTTGTTTGTTTGTTTGACAGATAAACTCCACTAAAAATTAGAAGAGCTGCTAAAATCTTATTCGTTGTGAGTTGTTCGTGCAAAAAGAGCATAGCAATTAATGCGGCAAAAACAGGTTGTGTATAAATATAAAAACCTGCAACAGATGCTCCTAATGATTTTATGCCATATAAATTAAACAAATATGCCAGGAATGTTCCTGTAAACACAATCAATATCATACTTATAATATCTATACTGTTATATTGAACCCAAGGAATTTCTATAAATTCTGTCCAGCCAAAAGGAAGTACTAGTAAAAAACCTGCGGTAAACACCCATCTTAAAATTATTACGGGATCGTACTTAATCATTAATGGTTTTACCATTACAAAATAAATGGTGTACGAAACGGCATTTATAATTATAAGCACATCGCCAAAAAAAATATTATCTGCATTACCTGCAACTTCTTTAGCTAATATTAATACAAGAGCGCCGGCAATACCTAAGGCCAGCCCTAATATTTTGAATAAACCAATTCGTTCTTTTAAAATCCAGGCCGCAATAAACACAATCAATATGGGAGTGATTAATAAAAGCAGTGCAGCGTGTATTGGATAAGTAAGAGAAAGGCCTTTTAAAAAAAATAATTGGTTAATTGCAATTCCTGTTATTGCACAAAGTATTAGTCTTAACCAGTCTTTTTTTTCAATCTTAACGTTTCCGGGTTTAAATAAAAATAAAATCCAAAACAAAGCTAAGCTTACTGCTACCCTTACCACATTTAAACCAAATGGTTTTACCAGCTCGTTATTAGTAAGGTGTTTAACAGCCGAAAGGTTAATGGCGAAAAAAAGGTTTGCAAATGCCAGGGCCAGGTGAGCTAAAGTTTTTTTATTCAACCTTAAATTTTTAAACTGTAAAAGTAAGCTAATAAAAAAAAGCTATTGCATTTTTTATACAATAGCCTTATACTTACTAACCCCCAATATGTAATTTTTAAGTGCCCTGCTGGGCTTCTTTTATTTTCTCCCTAATCTTAGTTTCAATTTCGTTAGCCATTTCGGGGTTATCAATCATCAGTTGTTTAACCGATTCCCTGCCTTGTCCAAGCTTATCTCCATTATAACTAAACCAACTACCACTTTTTTGAACAATTCCCAACTCCACACCCATATCTATTATTTCGCCCACTTTAGAAATGCCTTCACCATAAACGATATCAAATTCGGCCTGGCGAAAAGGTGGAGCCACTTTATTTTTTACCACTTTTACTTTTACATGGTTTCCAGTAGCTGTATCTCCATCTTTTATTGTTGACATGCGACGTATATCTAACCTCACAGAAGCATAAAATTTTAGAGCATTACCGCCGGTAGTTGTTTCGGGGTTGCCAAACATTACACCAATTTTTTCCCTAAGCTGATTAATAAAAATGCAGCAACTGTTAGTTTTTGAAATGGTGGCAGTTAATTTTCTTAATGCCTGGCTCATCAACCTGGCATGCAGGCCCATTTTGCTGTCGCCCATTTCTCCTTCAAGTTCGCTTTTGGGTACCAATGCTGCTACAGAATCTATAACAACCACATCTAAAGCTCCGGAAAGAATTAACCGATCGGCAATTTCTAATGCCTGCTCGCCATAATCAGGTTGTGATATAAGTAAGTTATCAATATCAACACCCAATTTTTTTGCATATACACTATCAAAAGCATGTTCTGCATCAATAAAAGCACACATGCCTCCCTTTTTTTGTGCTTCGGCAATAACGTGTATGGCAATGGTAGTTTTTCCGCTTGACTCAGGACCATAAATTTCAATTACCCTTCCTTTTGGTAAGCCACCTATACCAAGCGCCATATCCAAGCCAATTGACCCCGTTGAAATAACCGCCTGTTCTTCTTCAACCCTTTCGTTCATCATCATTACCGATCCCTTTCCAAAATCCTTGTCTATTTTATCCATCGTTAATTTAAGCGCCTTAAATTTTTCCGATTTTTCCAAATTGTCTGTCTTGCTCATTGTTTTGAATTTATAATTGATGTATCTGATTTTGCGTTGTAAATGTAAATTCGGAACCAAAGATAATAGTTTAATTTTATTAACACTAATTAATTTAGTATTTATTTGATAATTTATTTAGCTTATTGTGTCTGCAAAAAAAAGCCCATCCCGAAGAAACGGGACGGGGATGTGTTCAAGCATGAGAAAAATCCACAAAGGAAAATCCCTTTGTTCTCAAAAAGGTTCGGCTTAAAACGGGCCTAATTATTTACGTGGTTTTCAGTAAGGCTTACGTTTTAATAATTACTTCAACAAATAGAAGATAGTTTGATGAACTAAACAATACCACTAAGTGGTAGTTTTTGGGGTTAAAACACCCTTTTTTGACCATCTTATTAATTTAAAGTTTAATAACGCTTGCATGTAGAGTGTGTTTATTTAATATGTTGGCTACTTTTTTTTGAATCATAATTGGGCAACTGTTGGTTATTTAAAGAAATTAAATTTTGTAAATATCAGACAAGCCATTTCCTCATTTTTTCCATTCATGCTGCTGTAATTACTTTTTGTAAAATTCCAATACGAACCAATTCGTTTAAGCTGCAGTTTTGCTTAAAAGTATAAGCCATGAAAACAATTTTTACATTTATATTAATAGTATGCTTCTATTCTGCGGTAGCTCAGGAAAACAGTTATGGGAGAATAAGTGTAGTGATTACTAATGATAAAGTTTTACCGGTTGAGAGTACAACCGTTGAATTATGTAATGCTAATGATTCATCATTGGTAAAAGTTAGCTTAACAGATAAAACAGGATTGGCTGTATTTGAAAATATTCAGTTTGGTAATTATTTTATAAAAGCAACCCTTGTAAATCATAAACCTCAATACTCTGCAATATATAATTTATCAGCCGTTCAAAGTTCAATACACATCCCTTCCTTAATTATACAATCATCTTCAACAGATTTAGCTGCCGTAACAGTAAACAGCCGTAAACCGTTTATTCAAAAATTATCGGATCGCATTGTAGTAAATGTTGACAATAGTATAGTAAATGCCGGTAGCACTGCCATGGAGGTTTTAGAACGTTCGCCAGGTGTAACAGTTGACCAGAATGATAATATCACACTGAGGGGAAAATCTGGTGTTATTATTATGGTAGATGGAAAACCAACAGCTATGACCGGAGCCGACCTTGCAAATTATTTAAAAGCTTTGCCTTCTTCTTCGCTTGATAGAATTGATATTATTACCAACCCTTCGGCAAAATATGATGCTGCGGGCAACTCTGGAATTATAGATATACGTTTGAAAAAAGATAAACGACTGGGTTTGAACGGAACATTTGTTGCAGGTTATGGGCAAGGTGTTTATCCTAAAACAAATACCGCTGTATCTTTTAACTATCGAAATAAAAAGATAAACATCTTTGGCAATTACAATTATGCTTATCGTATTGGATTAAACCATTTAATATTAGACAGAAGTTTTTATGAAAATGGAATTTATAATGGTGGCGATTTAAAAGACAATTACTCTAAATCGCCTGTAAGCAGCAATAGCACAAGGCTTGGAATGGATTTTTCTCCTTCTAAAAAAACAATCATTGGTTTTGTTGTAAACGGAAACTTTAATCATTATACCCGAAGCAATAATAACAGCTCTATTGTACTCGACCTTCAAAAACAGGCGGCAAGTACTTTTAAATCTTTTGCTTCCAATAATGATTATGGCACTAATATGGTTGCCAATATAAACTTTAAACACACTTTCGATAGTACAGGTAAAGAGTTAACAGCCGATGTTGATTATGGAAACTACAGTTCATCATCCTTAACCCTAAATGCAACTAATTATTATAAACTAGATGGAACAACACTACAGCCCGGCTACATACTAAATGGAGACCAAAATGGTAAGCTTACATTTAGTGCTGCCAAAATAGATTATACAAATCCTTTAGGAAAAGACAGCAAATGGGAAGCCGGAATAAAATCTAGTTTTGTTTCGTCCGACAATGATGCAAAATTTTATGACGTTAGTACCGGTACCGCACAAAACGACCCAAACAAAACCAATCATTTTTTATATAAAGAATACAATAATGCCGGTTATGTAAATTATAATAAGTCGTTTAAAAAGTTTGATTTACAAGTTGGATTGCGTGGCGAACTTACAAACCTTAGCACCAAACAAATGATTGGTAATGTAAAATTCGATTCCAGTTATTTTCAATTGTTCCCCAGTGCATTTTTCAATTATAAATTAAAAGAAGATCAGACAATTGGATTATCTGTTAGTCGTAGAATAGACAGGCCGGGTTACTCACAACTAAATCCTTTTTTATTTTTAATAGACGTAACCACTTATGCAACCGGCAAACCGGGGTTACTGCCACAACTTACCTGGAGTTATGAATTAAGTTATTCATATAAAAATTTAAATTTTGGCATCAGTTATGCTCATACCAGAGACGATCAGAATATTACACTGGCAAGGTTTAAAGAAGTTTTTCCAAACATCCCATCAGAAGATAATGTAACTGTGCAGATACCCATAAACCTAAAGTCTTCAGATTATGTTGGTATCTCTATATCTGCACCTGTTAAAATCACAAGTTGGTGGAATATGATCAATAACGGCAACTTTTTTTATCAAAAATATAATGGCAATTTTAGCGGCACCACTTTAAACAATGGAAAACCTGCTGCAGATATAAGAACCAACAATACTTTTACTTTTAAAAAAGGATGGACTGCAGAATTGAATGCAAGCCTTAATACGGGTGGTCAGTATGGGTTTTTGGTTCTTAATCCGCAATGGGGTATTGCCGCAGGTGTTCAAAAAATAATTTTAAATAATAAAGGAACCATACGTTTTAATATTACCGATATTTTTTGGACCAACCTGCCAAAAGCTGTAATCACTTATAATAATTATATTGAAAAATGGCACGCTTATAGAGAAACAAGGGTTGCCAATTTAAGTTTTACTTATCGTTTTGGAAACAATAAGGTACAGGCTGCCAGAAGAAGAACAACAGCATCGGAAGAAGAAAGGCAACGGGCTGGTGGTTAAGCCTTTTTATTGTTTATCTTTTTCAACATTAAAAGATGTGGTTGCATATTAGCAATGGTTTCTTTTTTTAAAAACTGTTTCAGGTGTTTACAAAAATGACTGTAGTCGTAATATCCAAAATCAGAAAAATTAAAATTGCTGGTTAAGTTAGCAAGTTGCTGAACGGCTTTTCGAATTCGTAAAATTTGAAGTGCTTTTTTACTACTAAGGCTGGTAGTGGTTTGGAAATAACGGTGTAAAGTTCGTTCAGAAATTTTATGTTGGGTTGCAAACTGTTCAACAGTTGTAATAAAATCGTTGTTATTGTTGCAATGCTGTAAAATTTCAGAAACAATTCTGATTGCCTGCCACGAACCCTTGTAATTTTCTACAATTGATTTAAAATATTGGTTCAAAACATTTATTCTTTCATCAAAAGAAGCGGCCTTTTGTACTTTATCAATCACAGGCTGTTCCATAAGGTAACTTAAGGGATAAATATATCCAAGGTATTCCGAAAAGTTTACTTTGGTTTTAAAAATGATAGGCGATATTTTAAATTTTATCCCAAACAATTTATTTCCCTTCCGGTGATAACATTCTATGGATTGGTTACGAGGTAAAAATCCATTTGTTTTCATGTCAAACTTCTTATCGCCAACCTGCATAACAAAAGGAGTGCCCAAGTTAATAAGATATGTATATCCAATATTTGGAAAAAGTGCATCAGAAAAACCATCGGGATATTGTTGCAGCAGTTCATCAAATTTGGTTTCCCAAAAAAAATCAATGAAATTATCTAACTCCATAACAGGTTTTACCCGGTGATAATTATTTTCAAAATGATCAATATTAAAAAACTCAATGTGTTGCAATGGCTTACTTTATATGGTTAAAGATAAATTGCCAAAGCTTAAAGAAAATAGAATTTATACCAACGGTTCAATTATTAACCCAATACACAATTAAATGAAAAGCAACTTAAAATTAAAATTGTAATCATATTTATTTCCCCACACACAACTTCCTGCAATCACCAATTCGTAACTTCGCTTTATGACTAATTATTTAAACGATCTAAATGAACCACAGCGGGAAGCGGTAATACATCTTAATGGTCCTATCATGATTATTGCCGGCGCTGGCAGCGGCAAAACAAAAGTTCTTACCACACGTATCACTCATTTAATGGCTGCTCATAAAATT
>DAOLYC010000050.1:0-10540 GCA_035425605.1 Ferruginibacter sp. | reverse complement strand
TCCGGGCTTTTAAAATCTTCATCATCAAACATTGATTTATGAAATAGATAATATTTACCATCCTTATTGTTACGCCAATAACGATGGCCCTGCAAATCATAATAATAACGGCCATCTACACTTCTTTTAGCCACTTTATCATTTACAATAATAACTTTTGGTATGGTTGAAACTACTTTACGTTTTTTTACAACAGTAGTTTCAGTGGTTTTAACAGATGTTGCCGGGTGGTTTTTTTTAGTGCAACTGCTAATTATAGTTGTAATAAAAAGTATGACGATATAAATTCTGTTCGTAAGCATATTGCTTGATTATAACAATAATTTTGCCACGATCTTGATTATAAGAATACTTTTTTGAAAGTTTTAAACAATCAAATAAACAATTTAAAAAAATATCATGCAGTTGTAGTATAAAACTTACAACAATTGTTTAGCGGCTTCAATATCTTTTTCAAATATTTTTACTTCAATTCCACTAATGGGATCCAACCCGATAGTGTTTTCATCATTTAAAAAAGCAGATATGCCTGCTTCTATCAATTTGTCTCTTAAAATGGTGGCTTCCATCAAATCTGAAAAGGTTATCAGCGTAATAGTCTTATCCTGTATCATGTTATTTTTATTATTTTAAATTACTATTTATTATTCATTTTTTTCACTGCTTCTATTGCCCACATCAGTTCATTTATAAATTTTTCAGCCCTTTTTTCTGCTGCTGCATCCGCAGGTATTCCATCTTCAGTAAAGGCAGTATCTACTTTAGGAACAGGAAAAAAAGAAGGAACTACCCATGCTCCTATTTTCCACAACGAAAAAAGCAGCGAAGTTATAACCTGGGTACCGCCAAATATTCCATCCGACACCATAGAAATGGCAATGGGTTTACGCTTCCACTCATCATATAATAGGTCGGTTATATTTTTTAAACTGGCAGGATAACCGCCATTATATTCTGGTGTTACAATTATAACCCCATCTGCACGTTTTATTGCATCGGCAAATTGTAACACTGCTTCATCCGGTTCTTTTTGAAAACGAAGCCTTTCTTCAAAAATCGGAAACTTATATACTAACAAATCAAGTATTTCCACATCGGCAATCTTGTTGCTGGAAATATATTTTTTAAAAAACAAAGCAACTCTATGACTTTTACGGCCTGTTCTTACACTTGCAGATATGATAACTAATTGTGGCATTGTAATTATAAGTGAAACTACCTGTTGGTGAAGTTAGTGCAAAAATGTTGCCTTTAAATGATTTATACTTTGAAGCTTATTACAACTTTTATTTTCTTCAAAAAAAAATTAACTTCACTAAAATAATTTCCATGAGAATTCTATTAACACTACTGCTACTACCTTTTTTTATTTCTTTACAAGCGCAGAATTTAAAATCGGGTGGTGTACTTAAGCCCGAACAAGCCATAATGGATATAAGACATTATACCATTGCTCTTGATGTAGATCCCAAAACAGAATCCATAAAAGGATATACCGAGATAACATTAAATTTATTACAATCTACTAACGGATTACTTTTCGATTTCTGGCATGGCCTTACCATCAGCAAAATTTGGGTAAATGGTAAAACAAAAAACTTTGTACATAGTACTGATGATCTTATAAAAATTGATTTACAGGAAAAAGCATTGGGAAAACAGGTTGTAAAGATTGCTTATGGCGGTAAACCGGCAGTTGCGGTAAGACCACCCTGGACCGGTGGTTTTCAATGGTCGAAAGACAGCAATGGTAACCCATGGATAGCCATTACCTGCCAGGGCGAAGGAGCTAAAATTTATTTTCCCTGCAAAGACCATCCCAGCGATGAACCCAATGAGGGAGCAGATATGATTATAACAGTACCAAAAGGATTGGTTGTGGCTGCTCCGGGATTATTGCAAAAAGTTACAACTAAAAAAAATAAATCTACCTATCACTGGAAAACAAATTATACCATAAGCAATTATTGCCTGGTATTTAATGTTGCTAAATATAAAGTTGTAAGCCGTATTTATACAACAGTTAATGGTAATAAAGTACCAATGGAATATTATGTGCTTGAAGAGAATGTTGACAAAGCCGAAAAACTGCTGGACCTTTTTGAACAATCCTGTCATATTCAGGAAAAATATTTTGGTGAATATCCCTGGGTAAAAGAACGCATTGCTGCATCAGAAACACCACACCTCGGTATGGAACATCAAACCAATATTGCTTACGGCAACAAATACAAATATCAAAAACTGGGTGATAAAGATTTTGACTGGCTACTACATCATGAATTTGGGCATGAGTGGTGGGCCAATAAAGTTACCAATCGTGATTGGGCACACATGTGGATACAAGAAGGTATATGTGTTTTTGGCGATGCTATGGCTACAAGAGACCTGGCTGGTGAAGCTGAATATTTAAAAAGAATGCAACAAACTGCCAGGAACATACAAAATAAATATCCGGTAGTTAAAGGCGACCAGGTGGATTCTGACAGTGCATACCAACCTGATATTTATGGAAAAGGCGCTTTCTTTATGCATACATTGAGATATGTAATGGGCGATGAAATATTTTTCCCCACATTAAAAAAACTTGCCACAGTGCCTGAATACACTTACGACAATACGGTAGTTACATCAGATGTGGAAAAACTTTTCACCGCTGCTTATGGAAAAAGCCTGCAGCAATTATTCAGGTTATATTTATATACAACAAATAAATTGGTAATTAGTGTTAAACAAACCGATGAAAATAAATTTACGATAAGATTGCAGAATATTGATATGACCTTACCCATGGATATAGTTACAGATGCCGGGCTTAATAGAATGATGATTAATAAAGAAGGGATAACAGTTACCAGCAATGCATATCCACAGGTTGACCCTTCAGTATTTTATTTTAAAAAAGTAATATTGGAATAACCGTAGTTGCTGGTATTTATTTTATTTCAATACCGTAACATCATTTTCTGATTTAGCTTTATTTATATATTTCATCAAACTGCTTTCCTGGTAACTGCTGGTTTTTTTGATATTTACAATACCTGTAAGGCCGGCGTAAGCTTTAGAACTGTTTGTTACAAAAATACCATCCAGTAACATTTCATCTTGCAAGGTTACCAGTTTTAGTACATTTAATTGCATTACATTTTTTGCCACTTTATTAGGATAATTGTTTTCAACCATGGATCCATCCTGGATGACTATTTTACCATCTTTTGCAGTTCTAATTTGTATTTTTTTAATACTGTAATACTGTTTATCATTTACTAAAAACCAGGTTTGAGAATAGCCAGCGTATTTGCCCTTTGTTTTATTGATGAAAATCTCATATTTAAGCGTTTCCCGGGTTGAATCGTTTTTAAGTGTACCTGTCCACAGGCCTGAAATATCCTGACAAAATACAGTAACGGGGCTGCATAGTATAACCAGGATGGTTATTAAATTTCTCATAAGGAGGGTTTTATTAGGGTTGCCCTAATAACGGAATAATTGCACCAATATTTTAAAATAGATTATCTATTTTTTGGGATTACATATTTAATTCAAAAAAGCAATGTTTTTGAAAAATAATTTTCAGTTGCAGATCCTACTAAAAAAAAGCCCTGACGAAGATTGTTGCCAGGGCTTATAATTTGTGTGCCCAGAACAGGATTCGAACCTGCACATCCTTGCGAACGCTGCCACCTGAAGGCAGTGCGTCTACCAATTTCGCCATCTGGGCAATTGATAAAACAAATTGGGAACGCAAATGTAAAAGCAAAAATGATTTTAAAAAAACTAAATATCCCTATTGCGCCAACCGGTAAGTAAAACACCAGCAATTACCAATATGGTACCGCTAATTTGTGTAACAGTTAAAGGTTCGCCAAGTATAAAATGTGCCTGAATAATTGTTGATACCGGACCAACACTACTAATAATGGCTACATTATTTGAGCCAATCTTTTTTAAACCATTTGATATTAAAAACGTTGGAATAACCGTTGCAATTATAGCCAGTAAAATACCATAATGTAGTAAAGTGGTTTCAAAATGATGTATTTGGTTACCAGTAATAAAATAATGTAAAATTACACCCACAGAAGCGGCTATCATGGCATAGGCAGTAAATTTTGTTGCACCAACCATAGGAATAAGTTTTCCACTTCCCACCAGGTACACTGAAAAAGTTAACGCACATAAAAAAACAAGAAAAGAACCTAATAAGAAATTAGAATTGTTAGCATCCAGTTTTAATTCGCCAAAAAAAGCAATACCAATACCAATGTAAGTTAGTGTTAATGCCAGCTTCTGCATCTTGCTAATTTGCTGTTTAAAAACAGCAGCATTAAGTAAAACAGCAAATGTTGGATATAAAAAAAGTATCAGCCGCTCAAGCCCTGCTGATATATATTGCAGCCCCATAAAATCGAAAAGACTGCTAAGGTAATAACCGGTAAGTCCCATAACTATTACTACAATCCATTGCTTTTTTGTAAATTTTATGTTAGAATCTTTACTGCTGTATAAAAAAGCGATAGCCAGGTAAAAAGGCAAAGCAAATACCATTCGTAAAGTTAGCAGGGTTATGGCATCTGTATTGGTTGCAGTAAATGCAAGTTTTACAAAAATGGCTTTTGAACTAAAGAGTATGACTCCAATAAAAGTAACCAAAAACCCAACCTTGTAATTTTTACTTACTGCATCATTCATCAAAATAATTTAACTCCACAACGATAAAATGATTTTAAACTTTCTGTTATATTAATAACAAAATTTCTCATATCAATTCACAACTTATTAAAAAGCTTTAACAATTATAAGTATCGAAATGGATAAAGTAATAAATTTAAACGCTTACATTAAAATCTCTCAATGCATCATTCAAACTTGTTTTTAGGTCGGTTGATGGTTTACGTTGCCCAATAATTAATGCACAACCAACACCATATTCACCCGCAGGAAATTTTTTGGTATAGCTACCTGGTATTACAACAGATCTGGCAGGAACAATTCCTTTCATTTCTTTTGGTATGTTACCACTTACATCAATAATTTTAGTTGATTGTGTTAATACAACATTGGCGCCAAGTACAGCTTCTTTTTCCACCCTCACTCCTTCTACAACTATGCAGCGGCTGCCAATAAAACATCCGTCTTCAATAATAACAGGACTGGCTTGCAAAGGTTCCAATACACCACCAATACCTACGCCACCACTCAGGTGTACAGCTTTGCCTATTTGTGCACAACTACCAACGGTTGCCCAGGTGTCAACCATAGTTCCTTCATCTACATAAGCGCCAATGTTTACATAGCTTGGCATCAATACCACGTTTTTTGCAAGATAAGCGCCATACCTTGCCACTGCATGTGGTACAGCTCTTACTCCCAGTGAAGCATAATCAGATTTTAATTTCATTTTATCATAAAACTCAAAAGGCGGTAACGTGTATGTTTCCATTTTTTGAATTGCAAAATACATGAGTATGGCTTGTTTCACCCATTCATTTACTTGCCAACCACCATCTTCAACAGGCGATGCGGTACGAAGCAATCCTTTATCTACCTGGGCTATTACCGCCCTAACAGCATCTGTATAAATTTCATCATTTAATAATTGACGGTTTTTCCATGCTGCCAGTATTTGTTCTTTTAATTCCATTAATTTAATTTTTGCAAACTTACATTGTTGTACCAAGAAAGAAAAAAGCATTTTAATTAATAACTTGCGTATTGTATGCAAAAGATATTGGTTATACAAACAGCATTTATAGGCGATGTAGTACTTGCCACAGCCCTGCTTGAAAAACTGTCAAAGTTTTTTCCGGATGCAGAAATTGATTTCCTTGTACGAAAAGGTAATGAAAGCCTTTTGCAAAACAATCCACATCTTAATGAAATACTTATTTGGAACAAAAAAGAACATAAAATTAAGAATCTGCTGAAGATGCTTTTTGTAATCAGAAAAAAGAAATACGATAAACTGATAAATACTCAACGGTTTTTTGCAACTGGATTTTTAACCGCTTTTTCTGGTGCTAAACAAACAATTGGTTTTAATAAAAACCCTCTAAGCTTTTTATTTACCAACAGTATAAAACACATCATCAGTAAAGAAACTGGCATTAAACATGAGGTTGAACGAAATAATGATTTGATAAGTTTTTTTACCGACGAAGTATTCACCAGGCCAAAATTATATCCCTCGGATAATGATATATTGGCCGTACAGGCATATAGTAAAGCAAACTATGTTACTATGACTCCGGGCAGCGTATGGTTTACTAAACAATTTCCTGTTGAAAAATGGATAGAACTGATACATAATTTCCCGGCAGGTTATAAAATATATTTATTGGGAGGAAAAGAAAACACTGTGGAATGTGAGGAAATAAAAAGAAGTGCTGCAAACGTGGATGTAGAAGTGCTTGCAGGTAAATTAACTTTTTTACAATCGGCAGCATTAATGAAAAACGCAAGTATGAATTATGTTAATGATTCGGCGCCACTGCATTTTGCATCAGCAGTTAATGCACCTGTTACAGCAATATACTGTTCTACAGTACCTGCATTTGGGTTTACACCCTTGTCTGATATTTCATTTATTATTGAAACAACAGAAAACCTTACCTGCCGTCCTTGTGGGCTTCATGGATACAATGCCTGCCCACAAAAACATTTTAAATGCGCTGTAACCATTGATACCAGCCGTTTATTGCAAACCCTTATCGAATCACAACAACATGTATAACTGGAAGAACGATATTGATGAATGCTTATTTACATTAAACAGGGGCGGCATTATACTTTATCCTACAGATACGGTTTGGGGAATTGGCTGCGATGCAACAAATGAAAATACTGTTTCCCGAATTTTCAGTTTAAAGAATAGGCCGGATGAAAAAAGCATGATTATATTACTGGCCGATGAAAAAGATATTCCCAAATATATATCACAGGCCAACCCTAAGATTTTTGATTATATAAAAGGCATTCATAAACCAACAACAGTTATTTACGAAGACGCCATGGGTTTGGCAAAAAATTTAATAAATAAAGATGGTAGTATTGCTATACGCATTGTAAAAGATGAATTTTGTAAAAAACTTATTAGCAGTTTTGGCAAACCTATCGTTTCTACTTCTGCAAACTTATCAGGGTACCCGGCTCCGGCTAATTTTAATGATATTGATATTGCCATCAAGATGGCTGTAGATTATGTTGTGCAATATCGCCAGGATGATTTAACTGAAGCTTTGCCATCTACCATTGTAAAATTAAATGCAGATGGATCAATCATTATTTTAAGGCCATAAAAAATGCCAAAGCAAAATGCTTTGGCAAAAAAAGATTCATCTTAACTTAATGATTTTATCGTTCTATCAAACAAACTACTTACAATGTAAACCCAAGCCCTATTTGGAAACTCTGGCTTTTCCATTTTTCCTGATTATCTAAATCATTTAAATTACTTAACCCGATTGCATAACGGCCATAAATATTTAAATGCCCTATGTTAACCTGTGCGCCGCCAAGCATACTAAAATCGCCTGCTTTAAATGCATCCCTCCCATTCTCCAGTAGTGTTCTGCTTTTGTTCATCAAAACACTAAACTGCGGGCCAGCCTGTAGCGTAATGAATTTTACCGGTTTGAAATTTAAGAGAATTGGAATGCTTAAATATTTAAGCTGTACTTTATCAACCTGGTTAAATTTATACACCTGGCTAAAGGTGCTGGAAGTATCTACATTTATTTGGTTAAATAACACTTCGGGCTGTATGGCAAATTTTTTTCCCAATCCCACCGAAAAAAAGCCGCCAAGATGATACCCGTATGTAAATTGTTCGCTAAATGATTTTCCGTCTATCTTGTTGATGTTGGCGCCAGCCTTTGCACCCAAATTGAATTTTTGTGCAGTTGCTGCACTTCCCATGATGCTGAAGATTGCCAGAATTAAGAGTTTTGTTTTCATAAATTATAATTTTTAGTTAGTAAGGATGCCCCAAGTTATATGCCAACGGCTAAATATTAGTTACAATCTTTTGTTAAGAGAACTCAAACAACAAATACTTTGTTAAAAGGTTTTAATAAAAAGTAACACCGGCTGTTAAAGAATAAATTGATGTCAGCCTATTTTCGTTTGTTGAAGGCAGATAGTAGTCGAGATATATTTGTGGTTGCAGATAAAATTTACCAACATAATACATCAGATTTGTTGAAAATGCTACTGATTGAATATTAAATCCTGTTGATATAGTTCCATTGCCAAAACGCCTCTTTACATAAGTTTGCACAATTGGCCTTCGGTTTACCAAACTGCTTGAATGTGATATATGCCAGTTTTGAAAGCCGGTATTTAAAAGAAGATAAGTACGAATTTGAAATGCATCTTTTTTACTTAGTACGCTATTAAAATTCCATTGATGGGATGCCGATAAAGACAATGACAAACTGTTCACTTTCGTTGTTATAGTATCTCGTATATGTACAACGGAGTTTAAAACCCAAAATGCGGTATCATAATATTCAATTTGTTTACCAAAAGAATAGCCCAAAGATAATCCCGGTTCAATAAAAGTTTTTTTAAAATTTACACTGGTATATATATCATTCTTAAAAGGATTCATTTGCAAACTGGTTGAGGCGCCTTCAAAATATCTTGTATACGAAATCCCTGCATCAAAGTTTTTATTTCTAAAGCTATATGATGGAGTTATGGCATACTGATACATTTTTAAATTTCCCTCATCTGTTGTAAAAGAGCTGTTAACAGAAATACTCAACCCACTTTTATGGTTATAACTCACTGTTGGCGTGTAATATATTTTATTGGTTTTTGCCTGTACTGCATTTAATGAGTTATTATTAAAACTAAAAATCCCATTGCTCATCATTACATTTATATCTATATAACTTCTATCTTTTTGCAGCAAAAGCTGTATAAATTCATCATTTTTAAACATCGAATCAAGCAAACGCATTTCTTCCTTACTAAATGTAAGTGAATCTGATTGTGCATGTACAGTTGTACAAAAAAACGATGCTATCAGCAATGATAATATTTTATACATATAGGTTGAGACAAATTATAGATTAGAAAAAATGAAATTAGTTTAACATCCATTATTAATCATTTCTTTGATACAAAATTCAGCTTTGTTTTTTAAATAATGAACATATTATGCTATTAATTAGCATGAATACCTTACCTTTGCGCCCATTATTTAAAAACTGAGAATTACATGACATGCTCAGTTGCTGTTGCAAATAGTTTTTCTTTCGGGATGATTTGATCTCCCTGTTCACTTCCAACGGCCAAAAGCATGACAGCAGTCTTCGAGACTTGAAGGAACCGCTGATTTACATGTGGCTATCGCAAAACAAATTAGAATGAATGCATTTGAGGCCCTTGGCCTGAACGAACAATTGGTACAATCTGTTACCGATCTTGGATTTGAAAACCCGACAGAAATACAGGAAAAAGCTATCCCGGTGTTATTATCGGGTACCACCGACTTTATCGGCCTGGCACAAACCGGTACCGGCAAGACCGCTGCTTTTGGTTTACCGTTATTACAATTAATTGATGAAGACCAGCGTCATCCGCAGGCACTGATCGTTTGCCCTACACGTGAACTGTGTCTGCAAATAACCAATGACCTGGAAACTTTTAAAAAGCACAGCCGCAAAATTGCAACTGAAGCGGTGTATGGCGGTGCATCCATCATGATGCAGATACGTAACCTTAAAAAAGGTGTACATATTGTTGTAGCAACTCCAGGCCGTTTAATTGACCTGATAGAGAGAAAAGCCATTGACCTGCAAAAAGTAAAATATGTTGTACTGGATGAGGCGGATGAAATGCTGAACATGGGTTTCCGTGATGATATTGATTTTGTATTGAAGAATACCATCAACAGGGAAAGCACCTGGTTATTCAGTGCCACCATGCCACCCGAAGTAAGGGCTATCAGCAGGAATTATATGGATACGCCTAAAGAAGTAACTGTTGGCCGTAAAAACAGTGGTAATGTAAATATCGATCACCAGTTTTTTATTGTGCCCGCCCATCAACGTTATGAAGCATTAAAGCGCCTGATAGATTTTAATCCGGGTATGTATGCAATCATTTTTACCCGTACCAAAGCCGATGCACATAATGTTTCTGAAAAGCTTTCAAAAGCAGGTTACGAAATTGAAGCATTACATGGCGACCTGAGCCAGCAGCAACGTGATGCAGTAATGGGCCGTTTCCGCAGTAAAAATTTACAAATGCTGATTGCAACCGACGTGGCTGCAAGAGGTATTGATGTGGATGGTATCACTCATGTTATTAATTATGAACTGCCTGATGATATGGAAGTGTACACACACCGCAGCGGACGTACCGGCCGTGCAGGTAAAACAGGTATCTGTTTATCCATCTGCCACAGCAGGGAATCATTTAAGATCCGTTCGCTGGAGAAAATGATCAACTCACAATTTCATAAGGTTGATGTACCATCCGGTAAAGATGTTTGCCGCAAACAGTTTTTCCATTTTATAGATAAAATGCT
>DAOLYC010000049.1:0-10560 GCA_035425605.1 Ferruginibacter sp. | reverse complement strand
GGTTCACATGATTGTACGCAGGCATGAAATGCGTGCCAGTAAAGTGATGCAGGATAGGGTGATAAACACAAAAAATATAAAGATTTACTGGAACAGCGAAACCGATGAAATTATTGGCGATAAGAAAGTGGAAGGCATGCGTATTAAAAATAATAAAACCGGAGAAAAGCAGGAAATTGCTGTACAAGCATTTTTTGTAGCTATTGGCCATAAACCCAATTCAGATATTTTTAAAGGCTGGTTAGATATGGATGAAGCAGGATATATAAAAACAGTACCAGGCTCTTCAAAAACAAATGTAGAAGCTGTTTTTGCATCAGGCGATGTACAGGATAAGATATACAGGCAGGCTGTAACTGCCGCCGGTAGCGGTTGTATGGCCGCATTGGATGCTGAAAGATATTTAGGTGAGAAAGGATTGCATTAAAGTAAAAGGAATGTACTTTAAGTTTGATGTCAATAATAAATCATCATCAACCTATGATAACGATACGCCTTAAAAATTTTGAATTTTTTTCTCATCATGGTGTGTATGAGGAAGAAAAAATATTGGGTAACACTTTTATAGTAAATGCATCCGTTTCGTTTAATGCCGATGAAAAAATCAGCAGTATTCATCAAACCATCAACTATGTATCCATTTATCAACTTATAAAAAAAAGGATGCATATCCCCACTGCATTGCTGGAAACGCTTGCACAGGATATTGCAGAAGAAATTTATAATTTCGACGAAAGGCTTCAATCAATTTCTATCAGCATTGAAAAAAAGAATCCACCCATGTTGAATATAAAAGGATCGGTGAGTGTACAATATGAAAAGAAGTTTAATTGAAAATTTTATTTACCATAATCATCTGTACCTTTTCCGGCATTATACATGCCCAGGATATAAATGAGATACTAAAAGAAGCTGCCAGGCTTGAATCGGTACCGGATGAAAAAGCATCTTTTCAAAAATATAAAGTAGTAGTTAAGGTAAGCCCAACCAATATTATAGCATTAACTAAATGCAGCGAATTATGCAGCCGTATTGGGCAGCGTGAAATATACAACAGCAAACTTAGAGACGAATATTATAGAGCAGCCAAAAATTATGCAGAAACTGCTTTAAAGATAGCCCCCGATAATTCAGAAGCAAACTGTGTAATGGCCATAGCGCTGGGACGTTCATCAATGACTAAAAGTGGAAGAGATAAAATTGAAAATGCCAGGGAAGTAAAGAAATATGTAGATGCTGCCATTAAAAATGATCCTCATAATTTTAAAGCCTGGCATGTATTGGGGCGATGGCAGTTCGAAATAAGTAATCTTAATGGGGTAGAACGTGGTATTGTAAAAGTTTTTTATGGCGGTTTGCCGGCAGTAACGCTGCAACAATCTATCTCTTCTTTTGAAAAAGCCCGTAGCTTGCGCCCTGAGTTTATTTTAAATTATCTTGAAATGGCAAAAGCATATAAAGAAAATAATCAAAAGGCAAAAGCCGTTGCTTATTTAAATGTGATGCTTAACTTACCCATACAAACTGAAGATGATACAATCATAAAAGAAAAAGCAAAAGCCTTACTAAAACTATGGCAATAACATCTGCTTTACTTTTTTAAAATATTTCAACCCTGTTTTATTGTAACTTTACTTTCAAAAATTTTAAAGAAATGATAAAACAATTTGCAGGCTTTTTGCTTTTATTGGCTTTTCAATTATCTGCATTGGCACAAAATGATAAAGTACAATCCAATTACGATCCGTATGCTTTATTTGCTCCCAATTTTTATCCTACCGGCAGTACCATCACCAGGGCAGCAACAGGCGAGCCCAATGTTGGCTACTGGCAAAACAAAGCCGATTACCAAATTAATGTAAGCTTAAACGATGTTACACATGTTATCAGTGGCAGTGTAATCATTACTTATAAAAATAACAGTCCACATGCATTGCCATTTTTATGGCTACTGCTCGATCAAAATCTTTTTAATAAAAACAGCAGGGGGCAGGCAAGAATGCCAGTTGATAGCCGCAGCCGTTACGGCGATAGTAAAAGTAATTTTAATGGTGGCTATAATATAACATCGGTAAAACTGGTAGATGAAAACACTACTGCCAATTATATTATTACCGATACAAGGATGCAAATACGATTACCAAAACCTGTAAAACCCGGTGGAGATATCATTCGCATAAAAATTGATTACTCTTTTGAATTACCCAAATACGGTGCCGACAGGTGTGGAATTTTAAGTACAAAGAACGGAGATATTTTTGCTGTAGCACAATGGTACCCTCGTA
Organism: Ferruginibacter sp.; assembly: GCA_035425605.1. Classification (GTDB taxonomy): domain Bacteria; phylum Bacteroidota; class Bacteroidia; order Chitinophagales; family Chitinophagaceae; genus Ferruginibacter. Next base: position 8,275 of record DAOLYC010000049.1, on the reverse strand, counting down.
TGTGTGTGTACGATGATGTGAAAGGATGGAATACTTTGCCTTACCTGGGCCCCAGTGAGTTTTATTTAGAATATGGCGATTTTGATGTAAAGATAACTGCACCAGCAAGCCATATAGTTGTTTGCAGTGGCGAACTGCTAAATGAAAAGGAAGTATTAACAGCCACTCAGCAAAGCCGCCTGGCTGCAGCAAAAAAAAGTGATAAGACAGTAATGATTAGAACCGAGGCAGAAGTTACCGATCCAGCATCGAGGCCTGCAGGCAATACGCTTACCTGGCATTTTAAAATGAACAATGCAAGAGATGTGGCCTGGGCAAGCAGTAAAAGTTTTATATGGGATGCAGCCCGTATGAATTTACCAAGTGGTAAAACTTCATTGGCCATGAGTGTTTATCCTGCCGAAAGCGCCGGTGTTAAAGGTTGGGGCAGGTCAACAGAATATACTAAAGGAAGTATAGAAAGCTATAGCAAACGGTGGTATGAATTTCCTTATCCTGTTGCAGTTAATGTTGCAAGCAATGTAGGCGGTATGGAATACCCAGGTATTGTATTTTGTGGTTCCAGTGCAAAAAGTGGAGGTTTGTTTGGTGTTACCGACCACGAATTTGGCCACACCTGGTTTCCAATGATTGTTGGTAGTAACGAACGAAAATACGGTTGGATGGATGAAGGGTTTAATACATTTATCAATACTCTTGCAGCCGAAGATTTTAATAATGGTGAATACAAAGGCAGGCCGCAAAATATGGAAAGCGGTGCTAAGTTTATGTTTGGCCACAATACCGAACCCATCTATAGTACACCCGATGCTTTAAATGAAAGGAATATAGGTGTAGCCCTTTATTTTAAACCCGGATATGGATTAACCTTGTTACGTAATGAAATATTAGGTCCCGATCGTTTTGATTATGCATTTAAAGAGTACATAAAAAGATGGGCATTTAAACATCCCACACCCTGGGATTTTTTTAGAACAATGGATAATGCCTCTGGCGAAGACCTAAGTTGGTTTTGGAAAGAATGGTTTATTGAAAACTATACATTTGACCAGGCCATAACTGCGGTAACTTTTGATATCAATAAACCAGAAAATGGGAGTGTGGTTACAATTGTTAATTTAGACAGGATGGCTTTACCTGTTAATATTTCGTATGAAACAAAAAGTGGTATAAAAGGCACTTTAAAACTCCCGGTTGAAGTATGGAACAACAGCAATACCTGGAAAGTGAGATTACCGGTAACCGAAGAATTGAAAACTGTAGAACTGGATGCAGAGAAAGTTTTCCCCGATATAAATTTTGCGAATAATTTATGGAAGAGTAATTAAATTACAATCATCAAATTTATAATAAGCCAGGCTACAAAGCCTGGCTTATCTTTTTAATACTTTGTTTGAATAAAAATTTGGAATTATATAAAAATGGATTTACTTATTTTGTTTCCATTTATTACTCTTAAGATAAAAATATGCCATCGTAAAAATTACACTCCAATACACAAATTCATTGGCCCATGCAAAAGCAAGTGAAATAAAATGCAGTTTAATGAATACCCAGCTATAGATTAAATAAAAGGTAATAGCAACAATTTCAATAATAAGGTTCATTTTTGTTTTGCCGGTGCCAGTTACAGCATTGAGCCAGATATTTGCAATACACATTAACAACAGATCAACAGATACTACACGTAATACAGGAATGCCCTGCTGAATAAAATCTTCGCCCTGGCTAAAAATACTGAAGAAAACTCCTGGAAATAAATTTACAAGCAGGCAAATGAAAATACATAAGACCAAACAAAGCTTAACTATCTTATTAATTGCTTTTAAAACAAGGTCATCTCGTTGCTGCCCCATTAAATTACTAACCATTACATTACTGGTACTGGCAAATGCCCATACAAATATACCCGCCAGGCCAAATACATTACGCATGGTATTGCTGATGGCTTTATAATTTTCATTATGCAAGCTTTCTATCAACATAAAAAAAACAAGCCAGGTGGTAACGCTTAACACATACTGAAGTATTAACGGTACGGAAATGGAAACAATTTTTTTTGTTATCACTTTGTCGTACACAAATGATTTAAGTAAACCATATTGCTTTTTTAAACCTGTTCGGTACAGTACCACAATAACCACAATAAAACCGGTTATCTCTGCTATTACAGAAGCAACGGCAGCACCATTAAATCCCATAGCAGGAAAGCCATAGCGGCCCTTTATCAATAAATAATCGAGGATAATATTTAAACCTGCTTCAAATGCAAAAGCTATCATCAGGTACCTGCTGTTGAGTGTTGAAACTAAAAATGCATTTCCCATCTGGAATAAAAAAAGAAAAGGCAAGCCCAATATCCTAATTTTTAAAAAATCTATTTGTAAAGTATAAGAATTGGCATCTGTAATCGGTTCAAGTATTAATGGCGCAATAAACCAGGTTATTAAAATACCTGCTGCAGCAAATTGCAAGCATATTCTTATGCCCTGGCTTAAGATAGTATTAAAGGCAGCATGATTGCCACTACCGGCATACCGGGAAAAAACAGCCTGCAGGGAATTATTTAATCCATTTCCTGCTACAGCAAAAATTAAATAAAATACACCCGTAATACCTGCATTTCCTAATGCCTCAATGCTTAAATCACCCAGGAATATGCTGTTGGTAAGCATATTTATTTGAGGTATAAGTATGGCAAGCGTAATAGGCATGGCAATAGACAGTATTTGTCTATTGGTAACTGTTACTTTTAAATCCTTTGTTAAAGCAGTACTATCCATAAAGTCAGCAAAAATATCTTATTTTGCCACTGAAATGCAAAATGTGACCCCTTCTTTTAATATACAACAACAACGAATTGATTTTGAAACTTCCCGTTTAATTGTAGAAGCAGGCCCAATGGGAATTTCATTGGCAGTGCAAGACAATAATAATTGTTTTGTGGCAATAATTATATACGCTTTCTCGCCGGGTTTAAGTAAACAGGAACTGGCTGAAAAATTCACAGAGGTTTTTAAGACTGAAAAACTGCTACAACAAAAGTTCGGTAAAACATATATTTTCTGGTCTTTTGTTCAAAGTATTTTAGTACCGGCAGAGCTAATGAATGAAGAATGGAATAGCAAAATGCTAAACCTTGTTTTTGGCGATTCAAAAAAAGGGATCATCCATTCCGATTTCCTCTTTAAGCATAACCTGCATAATATTTACAGGGTTCCTGAAAATGTTATGGATGTATTTTCAACCAATTTACCGGTTGCAGTACAAACTCATTTCTTTTCTACAATGGCAAACCGTGATTTAACGGCCGGAAACAATTTATATACGGTTTTTTACAACAATAGCATAACCATCATGCTTTGCAAAGAAGCGAAATTACAGGTAATTCAAAATTTTGATTTTGTTAATGCCGATGATTGTATATTTCATCTGCTTAATGTTTGTAAAGGATTTGAGGTTACTCCCGACTCGGTACACCTGCATATAAGTGGTTTGATAGATATGCAATCGGGATTATTTTCGGCTATTAACAAATATTTTTTGCATACAGTATTTGAAGAACTGCCTGAAGAGTTTGAATATATCTCAGCCATAAAAGAACAACCAGCACATTTTTTCAGTTCATTATTTTACCTGGCATCATGCGTATAATAAGCGGCATACATGGCGGCAGAAAAATTCATCCGCCGGGAAAGATGCCACACACAAGGCCTACTACCGATATTGCTAAAGAAGGGTTATTTAATATTATTCAAAATAACCTGGAAATTGATGAATTGAAAGTATTGGACCTTTTTGGAGGCACTGGTTGTATAAGTTACGAACTGGCCAGCCGGGGAGCGCCAACGATAACTATTGTGGAAAAGGATACTAAGATGTATGATTTCATAAAAAAAACAGCGGCAGAACTGGAGTTTGAAAATTTTACAGTAGTAAAAATGGATGTGTTTAGGTTTATTGAAAGTAATAGCCAACAATATGATTTTATTTTTGCAGGCCCACCTTACGCATTATCTACAATTGACGACCTACCCATTAAGATATTTGAACAAAAACTTTTAAACCCAAATGGATGGTTTGTGTTGGAACATACTCCAAGAAACGATTATAAGAAATTTATACATTACAAAACAGAACGTAATTACGGCACAACAATCTTTTCTATCTTTATAAATAACTGAGTAAAAATATTCAACTATAAATACGGGTACGGATACTATTTAATTATTTTAATTAGAAATTTAATTTGTTCAACACATAAAATATTTAACCGTTTATGTTAAAAAGTTTCAGATACTTCCTTTTACCAATATCCTGGATATATGGAACGGTTATCTGGTTGCGTAATAAACTTTATGACAAGGATATATTAAAATCATCTTCTTTTAATTTTCCTATTATTTGTGTAGGCAATTTGGCAACTGGCGGCACAGGTAAAACGCCTATGACAGAATTCCTGGTAAGGCTTTTAAAAAACAATTATAAAATTGCCACTTTAAGCCGTGGTTATAAAAGAAAAACTACAGGCTTTGCTATTGCCGATGAACATACTACGGCACTTGAAATTGGTGATGAACCCATGCAGTTTCATCAAAAATTTCCGGATGTTACCATTGCTGTTGGAGAAGAAAGAGCAGTGGCCATACCACAACTGCTGCACGACAAACCCGAAACAGAAGTTATAATATTAGATGATGCTTTTCAACACAGGCAAGTAGAAGCAGGTTTCAACATTATGCTTACCGATTACTCAAATTTATATACCCGTGATTTTATTTTGCCGGCCGGCGATTTAAGGGATGTTAGAAGTAGCAGCAAACGGGCAGATATAATTATAGTTTCAAAAAATAAACCAACCCTTGATGAAACAGAAAAGAAAAAAATTATTGCTGAAATAAATCCATCAATTGACCAAAGTGTTTTTTTTACAACCATCATTTATGGAACTTCGTATCACCTCTTTACAAAAAAAAATATTGATATTACGCCTCAACATGATATTTTGCTTGTTTGCGGCATTGCCAACCCGGCACCATTGAAAGCACATCTTAACCAACATGCTAATTCCTACGATTTGCTGCGCTATCCCGATCATCATATATTTCATAGCAACGATTTAAAAGATATTAAAGAGCAGTTTGAAAAAATTAAAGCCGAAAATAAAATAGTGCTAACAACCGAAAAGGATGCAGTGCGACTGGAAAAATTTGAATCGGAACTTAAAGATTTTCCACTTTATGTACTGCCCATTCAACATAGTTTTTTATTTGGGGAAGAAAATAAATTTAAAGACCTGGTAACATCATTTATAAACGGGTTTAATAAGTTAAACCAAAATAAATGAAAGGCCTGTTAGTTTAAATAGCTATTGTAGTACACAAAAATCATTTTGCTATTTCAATCTTCACTTTTTTATTTTTAATCTTTTGATGCTTTATTAGTTCAAGTACATGTCCAACTTTAACTTTACGTACAGCCACAAAACTGAAAAAATCCTTTACTTCTATTATACCTATGTCTTCTTTTTTTAACTGGCCTTTTTTTGATAGAAATCCAACAATATCAATTTTATTCACTTTGTCTTTTTTTCCGGCAGCAATAAATAAAGTACTCCATTTGGGTTTTTCGGGAATGCTGTAAACTCCGTTCAGTTCTATTTTCTCAGCATCACCAATATAGCCGGGAAGTTTTTCATCGGCCGATAAGATTAAGATGGCGGTACCGCTGGCTTGCATACGGGCTGTACGGCCATTGCGATGTATAAACGCATCTTCGGTATTAGGTAAATGAAAATGTATGATGTAGCGTATGTTTGGTACATCAAGTCCACGAGAAGCAAGATCGGTTGTTATTAAAAGGTTGCTTGTTCCATTACGAAATTTGCATAAAGCGCTGTCTCTTTCCTGTTGCTCCATTCCGCCATGATAAAAAACATTTAGAATACCCATTTCTTTAAGCATATTACTGGTACGTTCCACCGCATCCCTATGGTTACAAAAAACTATGGTAGATCGGTTGCCCAAATAACAAATCAGTTTAAAAAGGGTTGGTACTTTATCCTTATCATCACTTGTAACAGTTTTTATTTCCAACAAGTGCTCTTTATTTTCTTGCTCAGGTAAAAAATCAAGCTGTATGGGATTGTGTAACCCGATAAAATCCGGAATGGAAACAGCATACGTTGCCGATGTAAGAATTCTCTTTTTAATATTTTTTAAGGAGCTGGTAATGAAACTCATTTCTTCTTTAAATCCTAACTCCAACGATTTATCAAATTCATCAAGTACTAGTGTTGTAATATTATCAAGCTTAAAATTATTTCTGCGTATGTGATCGGCAAGCCTGCCGGCAGTACCAATAATTAATGCAGGGGCCTCTTTTAAATTATTCTCTTCGGTTTCTCTTTTATGTCCGCCATAGCAAAGCGTAACTTTAAAACCAGTTTGCATTTTTCTAAACACATCATCAATTTGTATGGCCAGTTCACGGCTAGGTACTATTATTAGTGCCTGTGGTTGGCTAATAGCAGGATCCAAACATTTTAAAACTGGTAATAAAAATGCCAACGTTTTTCCCGAACCGGTGGCTGATAAGAGGATGACATTTTCATTTTTTTCATTGGCATCCAGAGATGCCTCCTGAATTTCATTTAGTTTATTTATGCCAAGATTGGTAAGTACAAGTGGTATGTTGATTTGCTGCATAATTACAAAAATACACTTAGTTAGCAGGAATGGCTAATTTGAAAATCTCGGCCTTCAAAATGACGATTCGATTGTTTTTAATATGGTAAACTGATTAAAACGGTATCGTTACAATTAATTTGTATCAATGTATCTTTTCCCACACCAGGTGTACTTAATTTTTCGCTATGTACCAGGTACGATCCTATTTTTGGATAAGCGATATAGGGTGTATCAATATAAACATTGGCAGTAAAAACAGAGTCTGTTAAAATTTTATATGGTTCTGCAGAAGAATTTGTAATTAATAAGGTACCAGTTTCAGTAAGTACAGAATAACCATAGAGTACAACATTATCAATTAATTTTCGGTTAAGGGTGGTTTGGCTATTTAAATTTGTTTTGCAGCCTTTTGTTGCCAACCAGTAATAAATTTCCGGTTCAAGGTTGGTAAAAAATACTACGCCTGTTGAGTCCGATATTTTAGTGATACCCGTATCCAGTATGTTCTTATATAATTTTACCGTTGCTCCCGAAATACTATTGCCTGCTGTATCTTTTAATGTTATAAACAAACGGGGTTTAATATCTACTACTTGTTTTTTTGAACAGGTTAAAAAAAACAAACTTATAATTGAAGTTATTATATAAAAAAACAGTTTAGTTTTCATTTTACAATTTTACTTAAGCCATTTGGCCATGTGTAAGTTAGTACATAAGGATATGCCGCAATTAGAAAAAGGGTTACTTTTTTAAAAGTTGATTGAAATTTATGGTTGATGATAATTTAATTATCAGTTCTCTTCATTTCTTTCCAGTTTTGATCTTTAAAAATAAAAGCAGGGTCAAAATTAGAGTTGTTACTTAGTACAAAATTATTTCCATCGCCACGGCTCCATGCATGTGAGTAACCCGAAGAAAGTTCATAACTGCCAGATTCGTCTTTATAAGTTTCCACTTCACGAATTGTTTTAATGAAATTAGTATGCATACGATCTTGCGAACTTTGTGTAGCTTCCCAGTTACGCATTTGGTTATCCATTTCACTTAATCGGGCATTGCCTTTTGCTATCGCCTGTTCGCCAATTCTTCTTGTTTGTTCATCCATCATGCGTATTTTTCCAATATGCTCTACATGTTTTCGCTGGCGAACAGCTTTCCAAAAATTATTAACAGCATTATTCCAGGCTGGGTTGCTTCTATAACTGCCCATTATTAAACTAAACTGATTTTTTGCCTGCTCACTTTCCTTACCAGGATATTTATAAACAGTTCTTTTTGTTACATGTGTAGTATAACCTTTTTCGTAACTACCATTATAAACATTGGGTATAACTGTTTCTATAATGGTTACACCTAAAACCACCTGGCCTTCTGTACCATCGGTCCATTTAACAACTGCATTAATGGCCGATTGATCGAAATTAACATCACCGGCACCATACTGTTGCAGTTCTGCGGTACTGGCAGCATTCATTTGAGCCATTTGCTGTGTTACAAGATTATTAGGTGTTACACTTACTATTTCAGGGTTGCCCAGTTCTTCAGGCGCAAAAATAGATCGCAAATAATTTTCTGCATTAATAGGT
>DAOLYC010000048.1:0-10647 GCA_035425605.1 Ferruginibacter sp. | reverse complement strand
TCATTTTTAAACCATATAATAATATTGTCGCTTGTATGCCCTTCTCCGGGGTAATAGGTTTCAAAAGTATATGCACCAATATTAAAACTACTGTCCTTCGTCATTAAATATTCGGCTCTTTTTTTATTATTCTTTTTACTCAATTCATCTGTTAGCAATGTGGTGTAAGTCTTAATTCCTTTTTGTTTGTAGTATTCAAGACCTTCAGTTCTGTCGCTATGCCAATGTGTGGCAATACAAATTTTTACTTCTTTATTGTGTTTAAGTTTTATACTGTCAAGTAGTGGTTGAAACTGAGTGGTATCCCATGGTGTATCAAAAAGTACTACACCCTCATTTGTAACCAGGTACATTCCATTGGCAGGCACAGGGCTGCCTTCATAAATGCTGTAAGTGGTATAAATATAAAAATCGCCGGTTAAATGAGATATCTTGAGTTTAGCGTTTTCTGATTGACCATAACTGTTAGTGAGTGAAAAATTAAGTAGGAATGTAAATAGTAATGTCCGCATTTTTGTTTGTTGCTTTTTTAATAATCAGCTAAGTTCAAAAATTAATTTGAATTTTTAGAAATATATCTAGTTAATGTTTTCTTTATTCAGGACTGACGATTGTGCCGTTGGGCTAATATAATTTCTTGATTTTAGATAGCGTTGACTTATAGAAATTAATGATTGCAGGCAAATACTAAAAAATATTTTTGCATGATTCTATTTTTTTAATTTTCTATCTATTGAATATTAGAAAAGTTACCTGCCGAACAATTTATCTACTTCGTTTTTACTAAGCACAATACTATTTTTTGAAGTTGCTAAAACAATAGCTTTTGAAGTAATTTTTTGAAAATGCCGCACCAATACCATTTCGTCTCCCAGTCTGAACCTTTTTTCATATTGTTTATTCTTTTTGTTTTGCTGGTCAAAAAAAGAGATCAGCAAATCATAAAGTTTGCCCATTGTATTGTCCACCCCGCTAAACCGGATGCTGAAGTACTGATAAACGGTCATATCATTATTGTTTTTCAATTTTACTATGTCCTGCAGGTAAAGCAGGCAGGTAGTATCATTTCCATTCACAAAATATTTTAAACTGGCCTTGATATTGGACATCCATTTTAGTTCGCCAACCGTAACCCAATTGGGTTTGGATGCTTCTATTTCCTGCAGTTGAGCAAAGGAAGATTTATAACAAATGATAACCAGTATCAATACTAGAAAATTCCGGGTAAATATACTTTTGCGTTTCATGGTTTAAAATAAATTTTTTGATCACCTATCATTTCATCAATTTTTATGCATGCATATATTACAAATGCAACTAGCACAAGCAGAAATAGTAAAATCCATATTTGGTACTTGCTTCCGGGCGCAGCATACTTTTCCGGTTGCTGAGGCAAATAGTAAACATCAATGTTATTGCCACTGCGGTATTTGCCTGCAGTGCTAATGAACTCACCAACCTGGTATTGACGGACCCCATCGGGCCGATACCAAAAAATGACCCTGTCGTAATTGCCACCCTTATAAACCCTTCTTCTCAGTACCTGTTTCACCTCGGCGATAGTCTTCACGCCTTCTCTGATAATTTTACGATAGCGGGTACCCTTAATAAAAAAAATGCTAAGTGGTAAAAAGCTTAACCCAATAATAATTATATAGATGACGATCATGCTTGATTAGTTAATTATTTAATGCAGATGATGAGGTAATCTTAATATCAGCATATTGCCAGGCTTCATCAAATGTCGTTTTAATTTTTTGGGCTTCCGCTTCTTTTTTCTGAGCTTGTAAAGAATGATATAGACCGATGAGTGCCCATCCATTTGTCTTCCAGGTTTGTAAATCTTTTTGGTACACTTTTTCGGCTTCGGCATGGTGGCCGGCTTTAAGGAGTATGGCGCCCAAATGGTGCCTAACCGAAAAAAACCAATCGGGCGGCTCGTTATAGTTCAATTGGTCTTCTATGGCTACGGCATCCTGCAATAAAGGAATGGCCGAAGCTAATTGATTTTTGGCTGCATCAATTTCTGCCTGCAAAACATTTGTAGCAATTTGTACAAGGTCTGCAGTAGTGTTGATATTCCATATAGTAATTTGTTTTAGTACGGTATCGGCAACCAATGTTTTTAATTGTAACCATTCTTTTTGTGCCAGGGCAATATCTTTTTTACCCAGGTAAGCCATACCTTTTGCATAATGCCAGATGGCCTGTGGATATACCAAATTTTTAGGTGGTTGGGGAAGAGAAAGGATGGTATCCCACATGCCAAATTTTACAGCAATATAAAATGGAATGGAGTAATAATGTTGCAAAGTACCCCAGGCCGGATCCTGCATCAAATCTTTAGCGGTATGTTCCTGAAGTTTTATTGCAGCCCACCAGGCCAATTTTGAATTGCCTTCTAAAGCTGCAGTGGCAGTGAGAAAATGAATATTGTGTGGATAATAAGCCAATGGATAAACACCTTGTGCATGGCAGGCAGTACTGTATACGCTATCCACCTCAATTGCCCTGAGGTTGGAAAGTGTACCAAGGTGATATTGGCCGCTATTGATATAAATATGTGATGGCATATGCATCAAATGGCCGGCGCCGCTAACCAATGTATCTAGCAAATAGGCGCTGGGTAAGGCTTTTTCAGGAGTAGCAGAAGCTTCCAGGGCATGAATATAAAAATGATGAGCGCCGGGATGCATGGGGTTTGTTTTCATCAAATATTCCAGCACGGCCAGCAGTTCGGGGGTCCAGGCTTTGGCCTTTTTACTTTGCTTATCATACAAATCCCAGGGATGCAAATTCATAAGCGATTCGGCATACAGTGCTCCAACATCGGGGTTGGACGAAAATTGGACATATACTTTTTTCATAGCTGCTGCATAGGCTTTGTCCAGCGAACTTCTATCTTCCGGTGGGGTTTTTATATATCTTCTCTGTAGGGCTGCAATCAATTCTTTTTCAACCGGAGTGCAGTTGGCAGCAAGTGTATTTGCTTTTATCATAGCATTGTAGGCCCGTTCATAATGATCGGGTTCCATGCCTCCATTATAATTTGGCCCCAGCACATAGGCATAGCCCCACCAGGCCATAGCGCAATTGGAGTCTAAACGGGAAGTTTCAAAAAATGATCTTGCTGCTTCGGCATGATTGAAGCCATAAGTCAGCATCATGCCCTGGTTAAAATATTGCTGCGCTTCATTATTGCTGGTAGATATTTTGAAATCAACCCCCTCCAGGCCTTCGAACCTGGGCGCCTTTTTGCCAGAGGTATACCATGCTTTGTCGTTGATGGTAGAAGGGTTACAACCAATAGCCTGATCTATTTTATCCTTTGTTTTATTTTGTTTGTTATTGCATGATGTAATAAGTATGGAAACAAAAATGACTAAAAAGAATTTATTCATGTGCCTGATTTTTTTTATAAAAAATAAAATTTTATTGCAAAAATTAAGAATAGAAATTCATTCAATATTCAACTTTAAAAAAATTGGCCTTACCAAAAACGATGGTTGTACACCGGCAAAATGAATTTTAAAGAAAAAATAATTTTACATTTTTCAGGCAGAAATTAATTTTAAGTGAACCATAAAATATCAGCTTCTCATTTGTTTTATCTTTTTCATATTACCAACCAGCCATACAATATCATTTTTTTCAAAAATGGTATTAGAGTCGGGGTTGAGCATTCGGTTACCATTACGCTCAATACCTACCACAAGGCCTCTTGCTTTTTCTCTGATACCAGATTCACGAATTGTTTTTCCTTTTAGTAGATGCTGTTCATCAACTACAAAATGATGAATACCTATATCATCTATTTTTATGTCTTCTGTTTCTGCAATTTCCTGCCTGTCGAATAATGTTTTGAAAATGGCAATCTGTTCATCAGTGGCAATTACACCCACTTCATCAAACGGAAGTAGTATGCTGTTTCTTCCGGGTAAATAAATAATCTTATCTCCTCTACGAATGTACACAATATTGATTCCATAATTTTCCCGCCAGGCAAGATGTTGTAATTCCATACCAATGAATGAAGCATCTGGCGAAACTTCCAATTGTATGATGTGTGCATCATAAGGAACCAGGTAATTCTCAATTTCAGCTTTTTTCCTGCTAACACTTGCCGATGTTGAGTTATATGCTACATTTTCTCTTTCGGTAAGATTAGTGATGAACCTTCCTTCAATACGCTGGTAAAATGTATTGAGCCTTTTTCTAAACTTATTAAATACAATAAGTGTAACCGGCACAATAACCAACAATGCAATATATGTTTGAAAGAAAAATAATCCCCACAATGTAATTAATGCGATGCCGATAATTATTCTACTCATTTCAATTGCCAGTAATGGGCCTCGGTTATACACTTTCTTTTTCAGCCAAAACTCCTTATAAATTGGGTTATCAGGTTTACGTGTCATGATGGCAAAAATAAACGGAGCTCCTGCAGCCAGTGCAATTATAGAGCATACGATGTTGCTCAGATTTTTGTCTTCTATTGTTTTGCTTAAAAATGGTATGATGAAATTTACTAAAAGCAAACCTATTGAAAGCAGGATAAATCCATTGATAAAAATAATTTTTAAGTATGATATCAATAATGATCTCCACTTGGTTTCTGCCTGAATATTTTGTGCTCCCGACGAAAACCTGTTTAAACTAATTACAAGTTTTTGTGGTAATTTATTTTCAATAAATTTATAGATAGGTTCGGAATATTTTATAAGGTAGGGTGTAGTGAAAGTTGTAATGGCCGATGCACCAACTGCAATAGGGAAGAGGAAATCGGATGTTACTTTAAGTGAAACACCCAAGGCGGCAACGATAAAAGCAAATTCACCAATTTGAGCCATACTTAAACCAACCCTAACAGATTGTTTTAGGGGTTGGCCCGAAATGATAGCTCCCAATGTTGTACTAAATATTTTTCCAAAAAAGGTTAACAAAGTTACGGCTAACACGGCCCATTTGTGTTCTATAATTGCCTGTGGATCTATTAACATACCAACCGAAACAAAAAATACTGCACCAAATAAGTCTTTAATTGGTTTGATTAGATGTTCTACTTTTTCGGCCGATGTTGTTTCTGCAATGATACTACCCATAATGAATGCGCCCAACTCTGCAGAAAATCCAACCTGTACAGCAAGTACCACCATCCCCAGGCAAAGGCCAATGGATAGTAGCAGGAGATTTTCATCATCCAACCATTTTTTTGCTTTTTTAAGCAGGGTAGGGAGTAAAAAAATACCCATTATAAACCAAAGCGCCAGAAAGAAAACCAGTTTTAGTACGGTAAAAACAATTTCGCCGCCCTGTATCTGTTGTGTAACTGCAATGGTAGAAAGCAATACCATCAGCAAGATGACTACTATATCTTCCACTATCAATACACCAAATACTACATTGGCAAATTGCTTGGATTTTACGCCTAATTCATCAAATGCTCTTATGATGATGGTTGTAGATGAACTGGCCAGCATACCACCCAAAAACAAACTGTCGATAGTGGACCATCCTAAACCTTTACCCAATAAGAAACCAGTTATAGTAATAAAAAATATTTCTACAAAAGCTGTTATAGAAGCAGAACCACCTACACGCATTAATTTTTTAAAACTAAATTCGAGACCTAAACCAAATAAAAGGAAAATAACACCCAATTCAGACATTACCTCAATACTGCCCAGATCGGCTACTGTAGGAAAAAGTTTGAAATAAGGCCCTACCAGGTATCCTGCAATAATATAACCTAATACCAAAGGTTGTTTTATCCGTTTAAACAAAAGCAATACCACCGAACCGGTCATAAGCACTAGCGCCAAATCCAAAATTAAATCAGGTAGGTGTCCCATTGTGTTTTTAAATTTTAAAACGTTTTATTGTGTGTACCTTTTGCTACTAAGATAATATTTAAACTCAAAAACAGTGCAGTAACGATAAATTAGGTTCTTAAATATAAATGTGTACCCAATTGTAACAAACATATTGGGTTTAACCAGCGCAGATAAAATTGATGGTACGCATGAAGTTGCTAATAGTGTTTTAATACAATAATTTAAAGTAGAATGATTTTTTAGAAAAGGTATTTTAAATTCGCTTACTCATTTTTACCTACCCAATCTACAATGATTTTTGCTGCTTCAATAATGGAAAAGCAATAGGTGTCTGCAAAATTATTGGGTAGGGAATTAAATAAAGGTATTGAATAACTAGCAGCTAAGGCTTTGCTACCATCAAAATCAACATACGCTAACCTCGCCGTAATGTGTTCTTATTGCCGTGCAGGATGCGGATTTAATTGTAGCCTAATTTCATGCACTACCTTTTTTAATTCATCTTATGATATTACAACCAGCATTACCCGAAACTTTAGTAACCTTACCTGGCAAAAAAAACAGTTTGGCATTACCGGTATTACCTGTTGTACCGTTTAATTCAGAAAGTATCCATTGACTGTTATAAAGCATTTTGCTGTTATTATTACTATTGCTGTTAGTTGATTTTGAAGTACTGCATCCCGAGATGAAAATAATAACCATTAAGGTTAATGTGTTTAAAATTAAGTTTTTCATATTTATTTGCTTTTTGAGTGCATGATGCGATTCTTTATTTTGTTACATAATAGAAAAAAGTGTAGCGGCTTTCTTAACATTAATTTACAGGATGATTGGTTTAAGAGACTGTTTTTATTTGAAATTAAGCATTGTAGAGTAGGGGTAACAAAAATGACAATTAGCAGTATGATGGTATGGATTTTAAATAAATAAATTGCCAGAAGCGCTTTTTAAGTTACAGAAATATACAATTATAATTATAGCCAATTTAAATTTGAAACCGGTTACCAATTTTGTTCATGTACTTCATTTGTTCTTTCCAGCGTTGTGTTGGGAGGATTGGTTCGCCAGTTTTTATCATACCTTACAAAGAATGAAAGCCATCCCGTTCTGGCTAAACGCATCAGGTATGGTTGCAAAACAATTAATAATACAGCATTAAAACCAAGCCAATAAAATAACCTGTTATCATTCAACGAAAAACCAATAATAAGCCACCACGCAATAAATGATACGGCACTTATAACTATTGTAATAGCATAACTTACATAACTTGATCCGTAATAAAAACCAACTTCAATATTTAAAGGCTGTTTACAAACAGGGCATTCTTTGTGCATCTTCATAGTATTTTTTAAATGCCAGGGATTACTATCTGTAAACATATTTCCTATTCTGCACCTGGGGCATTTACAAGTTAAAAGATTAAATACACTGGGTTTACGTTCACTGGTAGCCATGGTTTTATTATTTTTAAAAGAAGTAGTTGTTGTTTCCATAGTTGTTAGTCTCAGCAAATTATTTTTAAATGAATCCGTTTTAAATTATTAAAATTATTTTGTAGTGGATCACTTCTAAGTAAAATTAAATTAATTGTGCAATTTACGAAACACAGTGTAGACTACAAACTGCAACAATTGCAAGCCACGATTATTTAAAAAAGAGCATTGTGTGGTGTGGGGAAAAGATTCGATGCAACATTTAATTGCAGAAATTTGAGATGTAGAATTCCATCTTGAGTTATTCTGATGAAATTTTAGTCTTTGCCGTTGGTATTATTATCCTTCATAAACCAGCACTAACCTTGTAAATGGCTGTTACTTAGTAAGCCGTTTCGTTGAATTTCGGAACGATAAAGTTCTCCATAAAATTATCATTTTACAAATTCACTACCTGCATGCTTTTGCTGCTGTTGTAATTATTAAAAAATCGTTTCTTTCTATTGCAATGCCATGCTGCTACATTTACCCATGGTCAAAACAGTAATTGGAATAGTCTTTTTTCAAAGAAGCAATCTGTTTTCTTTAAAATGTCGTAAATGTTTGAAATAAAAATTTCATTTTTAAAAAAACAAACAATTATGAAACAAATTAAAAAATTTTGGATTGTTGGTGTAGCTATGTTAATTGTAAATGCATCATTTGGCCAAATGGAACAAACTAAGATGGTGGGTGGCGCCGCCATGTATCCAACCAAAAACATTGTAGAAAATGCTATGAACAGTAAAGACCACACAACACTTGTAGCAGCCGTGAAAGCAGCAGGCTTAGTGGAAACTTTGCAAGGACCAGGGCCTTTCACAGTTTTTGCTCCCACGAATATGGCATTTGATATGTTGCCTGCCGGGACGGTTGAAAATTTATTAAAACCAGAAAACAAAGCCATGCTCACTGGTATATTAACCTATCATGTGGTTGCAGGTAAATGGAACAGTGAAGACATAGCCATGCTAATCAAAAAAGGAAACGGAACTGCAGAAGTAAAAACAGTAGAAGGTGGTAAAATCTGGCTGATGATGAAAGGTAAAGACATACTGATTAAAGATGAAAAGGGTACAATAGCCAAAGTAACTATTAGAGATGTCAACCAAAGTAATGGTGTAATCCAAGTGATAGATCATGTGTTGATGCCTAAAATGTAATGGAGTGGAACACAATCAAGAATTAGCAACCTCCTGAAATGGTTTTTGCTAATTTTTTTTATAAAATGGTAAGTGCTGAAAATATTTGTGTTATTGACAATGCTATAAAACGGCACAAACAAAGATTTAACAAACGGAGTATTATTAAAAAAGTTGACAAACACTCAATCTTCAACATTGAAAAAGGCGGGATTATAATTTACTTCTGAATGTAACGTATTTTTAAATCTCAACGCTATGGGGCTATGTTTCACTACGGCTACGCCCCATAGCATTGATAAATGTAACATGAACAAAATTGTAAACTTTTAACTGTACTAAAAATGGGGAGCCTACACTGTGTCTGTAATGGTGTCAGCGGCAATAATGCTCAAGACAAGAAAAAAACAATGGTAACAAAAATAAAAATAGATTTTTCCAACTTCATAATTAGAACTTCAAAATTTGGATTTCAATAAAATTATTAATCCACTTTCTTATAAATAAAAACTGAATCGGGGCTAACCTGCAAATAAAGTTTGCCGGGTTTAATTTGGTAGGGGACGGTTTTATTATCTAATTTTTGAAGATACTTTGATTCAAAATCCATATTCTTACAAGCCATTCGTGTGGTTGCAAGCCTGCCAAATTGAATTTTGTTTCCCATTACTTCTATTGTTCCGTTTATATTATTACAACCGGTATTGCCGTAAAGTTTCTTTTCTGTCAGGTTAAATTCTAACAGAGGTTGCCCCTTCATAAAATCAGCCTGTTTCATTTTCTGATTATTGATACTATCCAGCACCCAAATATCGTGTAACCTATAATCAGCAAGGTATCGGCCACAGCCTTTATAGGTGGCGTAGTCTTTATCTGTATTATTTTTTGTGTCAACGGTTATCGTATAATCCAGTTTTTCACCCGACATATCATTAATACATTCCAGCTTTTGAATCTGAACAGTAAGTGTACCTTTTTCTGTTTTAGCATGATAGCGAATTACATTTGCATCCATTGCTTTCACTCCTTCTACGGCAGGTGTTGTTATTTCTAATCCGTCTGCCGTTTTAAAGTGCATCACTTTTTCAAAATCAATTTCAAGGCTCCAGAAAGGTTCATTTCCAGATGCCATGAAATCAATTCCCTGTTCAAATTGCTTTCTGAATCTATCAGGTGAAGGTGCAGTATCCGAAACAATGGTTGCGGAATTGTTGATTACGGCGCTGTCATTGGGGATTGATTTATTTACCTTTTTAGCGGACTGGGTACAACCAAGGAATAAGAATATTACTATAAGGGCTCCTGTTGTATGTTTCATAGAAATAAATTTATACTCAAAAAATAAATCAGCCCTGGCCGGTTGCTTTTCTTGTAAAACGCATTACTGCCACATCATCTATCAGGAAGGTAAGTGTGTTGTCATTTACAGAAAATTTGTTTACTTTCTTCAGCATATTTAAGAATGTTTCTTCGCCGCCACCGTTGCAAAATATCATGGTCTTGGCAAAAGGCTCAGCAATGGTTATTTTATTTCCATCAATCTTTATTTTGCTGCTAAAGCCATTGCAACTGGTATTACCTCCTAACTCGTTAACATCTAACTTAAAACTTATCTCCGGTTTTTTATCAGGATACAATCCATTGAATGTAATACGGGGACCTGAAATATAATTTAACTCCCAGGTGCCATGCAGTTTTGCAGATTCAGGAGTAATTGCATTCAGTTTTACCAAAAGAATTTTACCATTGCTCAGTAAAAGTTGATTATTGATAATGCTCCAATTATTTACTTTGCCCAATGCTTCTAAAAACTTCGACTCAACGTTTTCGCCGATGCATGCCATCCTGGTAGTAGCCAGTGGCGAAAACTTAATAAAGTTTACACCTGTTAATTCAAAAGATCCGGTTATCTTATTACAACCGGTGCTGCCGGACACTTTATTTAACTGTCCTGGAGAAAATAATAAGTAAGGCTGATTGTCGGATGGAATTGATATTTTCTTTCCCTGAATTTCAATTACGTCCCATTGGTATTGATAGAGTGCTTCACTGCCAACTGAAGGGCTACTGCTAACAGGTTTGGTACTATGGCAACCCGTCATCAAGAAGAACATTAGTAAAGAGGTAATTGAGGTTATTCCTTTTTTCATAATAAATCTTTTTATGTTTTGCTACGCTGGGTCTTGATGC
>DAOLYC010000047.1:0-10675 GCA_035425605.1 Ferruginibacter sp. | reverse complement strand
CAGCTTGTATTTTAAAAGCAATGGCAAAGGTACAAATACCGTTTCAATTATTATACCAAGTAATTTATTACAATAACAAAAGCTACCATTACCCAATGTACTGCCACTGAAAACCATTTCTTTTGGGGATAAAAAAACGCAGCAGCCATAATTGCCGAAAGCGGTACTGCACAAAGTATCCAGTATTCTAAAGTATGGGTAGTATTTACAAATGGAACAAACAATGCCACAAGCAAATATAAAAAAATCAAATTCCAACTTTTACGAGCTTGAATTAACTGCCTGCGAAAATTTTGTTGCACATAAAAAATTCCGGTAAGGGTAATTATGAATACAAGTATGATTGCAGCATAAGCCCAGTAAGACTGGTTAAAAACCGGGTTGGTAACTGCAAACGCCGGTAAAGAATAACTTTTCCATTTATCGGTTAAAAAAGCAAGAGCTAATAAAAAATAATATGGGGTAATGATACCAAACAAAGCAATTAGCCACTCAGCTAACTTAAAAGGCCGGGTAATTGCCAAGCCAAATATTACCAAAATAACAAAAGCCAAAGATGGAAAATAAAAAAAAGTACATAAGCCAATAGCAATACCAATATTAAATAAAGATGCTTTTGGTTTTTGATTGTTATATAAACTACTCATTTGTGCCCATACCCATATAAGCAGGGTATTGATAATTAATGGAGCTGAAAGGCTATTCCACTCTGTAAAAAGTGAAGTAAGTAGTAGGTAACACATGCCTGTTAAGTAATTAGGCCGATGCATGATGCGTTGGTCTATAACAATTTTATTAAAATAAATAGCCTGGCCATATAATAATATAAAAGTGATAAAAGAGTAGATAAGTGGAAACCCTGTACCTATTGGTTTCAACCAGTTTAATACAGTTCTGAATAAAAAGCCATCAATATCCTGCGGTTGCGGTATTACTGGATACAGGAATAAGTGCAGCTTAAGAAAAACTGCATACAATAAAAGTAAAAAATTATTATAAGGGTTATTGGCTTTAAAGATACCGGTCACTTAAAATAGAATTTCAATGAGAAATAATTGAACAGCAAAAATGAGCAATTATTATTACTTCATGAAAACTGTTTATACCCTACAATTATTGTTTTTAAAAATCAACTTTAGCAAAACATATAAAATTTCGGTACGAACAGGGAATGATGATTTGCCGGGCGCCTACCTGCTTACTGAGGCTTGGCATAAACTCATAACCTTTTTCCTGGCTTTTTAAAGTAGGATAACGTGTTAAAATGCCATCAGGTGTTATACCCTGGTCAGAAATAATTTGATTTCTTTTATCCTGGTTATACAAGAAATGTAATTCACTGCCAGATGTCATGATAAAAAATGAAAGAAAATTTTCATCATCATCATCAAATTGCGCCTTCTGTAAAACTTTACTCCACTGGGTAGCGCCTTCTTTACTGATGCTTAATACAAATATATTATCGGAATAATAACGTGTACTTTGATTGCCATAAAAACTAGATGGCCGGTAATATCCGGTATATGGATTGTAATAATATCCGCCAGGATATAGCGAATAAGGATTATACAAGTAATCATACCGGTTAAAAGAATTTCTGCCTCTTGTATCACTGCTGTAATCTTCGGCTGCAAGAATAAAACCTCCATCGCCTTTTACAATTATTTGCCTGATAAAGAAGTTATCAAAAGCAAAACGTAGCATACCACTTGATTTAGCCTCTGCCCTTAATGAATCATAAAATGTAATAAATGAAGCAACTGCCATACCCTCATTTTTTTTATCATAAGTGTAAGTGAACAAGCCTTCAATACTGCCACGGTTTTTTTTGTAATAAAAAGTATTAAGTATGTAACGGTTATTTCGGTTATCTATCTTAAGGTTTACCTCGTCAATATACTTCTCATCCAGGTTTATTTTTTCTTCAGTAAAATTATCAGTTGTTGGCGATTTTATCATAAGCGACAACATATTGCTATTATCTCTGTAGCCAGATTGTTTTGCGTAGGTAAACACAAGGTTTCCATCGTTTGCTAATAAAAAATTGTCATAGCTTTCTTTCCTGTCGTTATATTCTGCTAAATACCTGCTACGCTTAATTAAATTCATTTCATTGTCAAACAGTATGGTAGCCATATTAAACTTTTGATAACGAGTTTGTATTTTAAAGATGAGGATCTTTTGTTTGTCCTCGCTGCTGATGGTTGTATATATTTTATTATCCGACATCACCGGAATACGGGTGGTATCCACTTCCACAGGCTCCCCTATTTTTCTTGCATTATCATCCATCTTAACCGCCATACAATGCAATATGGTTCCTTTTTGATATTGATAGATCATTATAAAATGATCGGCATAGGCTACAAAATCTATATTAAAAGTTTTTTCAGGCACAAAATCTAACTTCACGGTTTCAATCGTATTCATGTCGTTATCATAAATATTTATTTTATGTTTCCACCTGATATTTTTATAAACCAATATCTTGTTTTTCATTTTACCGATGATATCAAAATTAATATCACGAGAGTCTTCACGTTCATAGTTGGAATAACTGATATTTTGGGCAATAGCGCCAGTAGATACAATGATGAAAAGAAATAAAAAGCAGATTACCCGGTTCATGTTTAAAAACTTTGATTTAAAATTACAACATTAAATGTATTGGCATTACTAACATTGAACAAGATGTGATTAAATTTGTTTTTACATAACCCATTTTTAACTTTTTTAAATGAACCAAACAGTTTTAATAACCGGCGGCAGTGGCTTGGTAGGCACCGCTCTTAGCCATGTTTTAATACAAAAAGGATATACAGTTATCATCCTTACCAGGGATATTTCCAAAAAGAAAAGTTTAAAAAATATCCATTATGCTATGTGGGATGTAAAAAAACAGATAATTGATATTGACGCTATTAAAAAAGCAGATTTTATTGTGCATTTAGCTGGCGCCGGCGTTGTTGAAAAAAAATGGACAGATGCTTATAAGAAAGAGATTGTTGAAAGCCGAACATGTAGCAGTAGGTTATTGGTAGAAACTTTAAAAAATAATCCGAATAAAGTAAAAGCTGTTATTAGTAGCAGTGCCATTGGTTTTTATGGCAAAGATGCAGTCAATATTGTTCCGTTTACAGAAACCGATAATGCAGATGATAGTTTTTTAGGCCAAACTTGTTATCAATGGGAAGAAAGTATTTCACCAATTATTAACCTGGGTAAGCGATTGGTTATTTTAAGAACAGGAATTGTATTGAGTAACCTGAGAGGCGCTTTAACAGAGTTTAAAAAACCTTTACAATTTGGGATGGCCACAATTTTAGGTAGTGGCAGGCAAAAGATAAGTTGGATACATATTGACGACCTTTGCAGTATGTATATAGCTGCAATTGAAAACAGTAACATTGATGGGGTTTATAATGCAGTAGCTCCTTTTCCGGTGAGTAACAAAAAACTTATGCTTTGCCTTGCAAAAAAAATGAATGGCTTTTTATTCATACCCATATATGTTCCATCATTTGCGTTAAAGCTATTAATGGGGCAACGTAGTATTGAAGTATTAAAAAGTACAACTGTTAGCTGTACAAAAACAATGGAGGCAGGATTTACATTTCAATACCATCAGATAGAAGCAGCTTTGGAAAACCTGGTTAAAACTACAAATCGGCATTAATAAATTTACGACGAGACCAGTAGTAAAATATAACCAGGTACAATATTGCCAATACAAATACTATCCAGGTATAGTCCGTAGGCATTATTGCTTTGCTCATAGATTTTATTGGATTATCTGGAAATTCCAATAATGCATCAGCAGCATTCATTGGAAGATAATCGCCAATGTTTCCTAAATCTATATTACTATCACTTTTCATTTTTATGCTTAATACATTCAACAACTGCGATAATATATTTTCGGAACCCATATAAATGAAAAAGATACCGATTGCAAAACCTGTTCGTTTCACCAAAACCGAAAAAAAGATTGCAATGATATTATATGATAACGCTTTTAGAAAAAAATAACCAACAAATACAATACCATGCAAAGAAAATGCAGTGCCCGATGCAAGGCCAAAAATGAGTGCTGATATTAAAACAAGCAATGTTGATACCAAAGCAAAAATTAATGACATAACAATTTTTACTTGAATAAATTGCTGCCTGCTTAACCCATCTATAATATTTTGCCGGTGTGTTTTAAAAGTATATTCGTTGGTAAAAAGCATTAACAGTAGTAGCGCAGGCAAAACTAAAATAAAGCCTGTTGTATAGCTGGTAGATTGCCAGGTATTGGGAAAATTATATGGCGAAAAAGATACCAGGCCGGCGCCAGGTACATTATTTACTATATTTTCATTAACACTATAAACAATATAATTAAGCGCAAATACACCAACTGTAAAAAAAATTGCCATCACTTTAAAAGCTGTGTAATGCTTAAGCTTTAGCCATTCTATTTTTAAAAGATCTAACATTATATTATCGTTTATTTATCGCTTTTTTTGCCTGTTATTTCCAGGAACCTTGTTTCAAGCGATTTCTTTTTTACACTTAAGTAGTTAAGTACAACTCCATTTTCAAAACAAAAGCGGTTTAACTTTTCTCCAGTTATATTTTCGGTACAAAGCAGATGCAGGCAGCTATCTGATTCAGTTACAGACAGAACAGCATCCAATTGCTGCAATATGTTTTTTAATGCAGCATTATCCGTAGCGTTAATATCTATTAAAACTCCTATTTCTGAATTTAGTGTTTCGGTATGCATCAATTCCGTTACAGAACTTACCGTTTTTAAAACACCTTTTTGAATGATAGCAACATGAGTACAAACTTTTTCAACCTCATCTAAAATGTGGCTGGCCATAATAATTGTTTTTCCCTGCTTATGCAATTCTCTCATCAACTCACGTATTTCAGCAATACCTGCCGGATCTAGTCCATTGGTGGGTTCATCAAAAACCAGTATTTCAGGATCTCCTAATAAAGCAGCAGCAATGGCGAGACGCTGTTTCATACCCAATGAATAGGTTTGAAATTTAGAATCTTTTCGCTGGTACAGGTTTACAATTTTTAAAACCTTTTCAATATCTTCTTCTCCCCTGCCTTTAATTTTAGCAGCTATTTTTAAATTCCTTTCGGCACTCAGGTAATGATAAAAATTAGGGGTTTCCAGCAAAGTGCCTATTTTTTTTCGCAATTCATTAGCAGGAATAATTTCACCTTCCCAGGTATATGTTCCGGCAGATGCTTTAGTTACATCCATTATGATACCCAACAATGTGGTTTTTCCACTTCCGTTTGGCCCCAAAATCCCAAACACCGATTTTGATGGCACAGAAAAACTAACATTATCTAAGGCTCTTATTCTTCCATAATTTTTTGAAAGATTATTAATACTGAGAATTTCCATTTTTATATTAATGAAATTGAAGTTAATAGAATTTACTCATTAATTACGAAGCAATTTGTTTATTATGCCATACAGAAGTAAAACTTCCCAACATGGCAAATCCATTGTCATTAAAATTCAAATTGTTCAACCTTAAATCATCAATATCTTTTTGTAATACTTTTCGAGTGAAAGGATTGAGGGTACCGCCTTTTTCGCCTGGCGCCACCTCGGGATAATATTGAAACTGCGGATCTACAATAGTTCCCCGTGGGTACATAATACCTGGTGTTCCCTGCCCCCGAATATCAAGATTTAGTGGATGATCGAGACCAATGGTATGGCCAAATTCATGAGCAGCAGTGGATGAATTATCTAAAAGGTTTTCTAATTTAAAATAACCGGTATTGGAATTTAGTCCATCTACAAAAGAAATATTTCCATTGGCAAATTCCTCTATTCTAAAATAATTATTACGGGGGTTGGTGTTTGCAAAAACAATTTCGGGAGTAAGCTTATTTTCATATTTGCCTGCTACATTAAAAATAACCTGGTAAGTTTTTTTTGTAAACCATCCTTCGGCAATAACAACTTTACCCACTGGAGCATTCCAGTAATCTTCAATGTCTTTAGCTATTTGTATGGCCAAAGTTTCATTGGCGGCATCCCCATAAATAATAATGTTACAATGAATAATGAGTTGACCATTTTGTTTTAAAATTTCTACTTCGCCCATAAACTAATTCCTTAATGGCTTTCCGGTTTTTAATATAGACTGTATCCTTTCAAGGGTTTTCTTTTCGCCGGTAAGGCTTAAAAATGTTTCTCTTTCCAAATCAAGTAAATATTGTTCGCTTACTAATGTTGGTTCACTTAAATCGCCGCCACACATTACATAAGCCAGTTTTTTACCAACTGTTACATCGTGATCGGTTGCATAGTTAGCACGCCACATTCCATTGATGCCTGCATGCATGGCGCCTAACATTGAGCGGCCCAATACTTTAATATCGGTACGTTGTACCGGCATTACATAACCATCATCAAATAAATTGATGACTGTTTGTTTTGCTTCTGCTATTCTTCTTCCCTGGTTCATACAAATTTCATCAAGTCCTTTTCGATATATACCCAAATCGAAAGCTTCTTTGGCAGATGTAGCCACTTTTGCAGTGGCAATAGTTAAAAAACGGTTTTGTAATGTAATGGTTTCAGGTTCTCCGGTATGTACTTCATCCGATGCCCTTAAAACAAATTCTTTTGTGCCGCCGCCGCCAGGGATTACACCAATACCTACTTCTACCAATCCTGTATATGTTTCTGCTGCTGCAATAACTTTATCGGCATGTAAACAAATTTCGCAACCACCACCTAAAGCCAAACCATGCGGCGCCAATACTACCGGAATGCCTGAGTAACGAACCCTCATCATCGTATTTTGAAACTGCCTGATGGCCATATCAATTTCATCATAGTCTTGCTCAATCGCCATCATAAAAATCATCGCAACATTTGCGCCGGCGCTAAAGTTGGCGCCATCATTGGCAATTACCAACCCTTTGTATTTTTCTTCTGCCAGTGCAATAGATTTTTGAATCCCTTCCAGCACTTCGCCGCCAATGCTACCCATTTTGGTGTACCATTCCATTCCCAAAACATCATCACCTAAATGATAAGTGCGACATGCTGCATTTTTCCATACCATTTCATTCTCAAAATTTTTCATCACTATAAAAGCATCGGCACCCGGCATAACTTTGTAAGATTTGGATGGCACATCGTAATACATTTTTTTGCCATTCTCCACTTTATAAAAATAAGTGGCTCCGCTTGCCAACATTTCATCAATCCATGTAGCAACCTTATACCCGGCTGCTTTCATAGCTTCAGCAGTTTTTGCAACCCCTAAAACATCCCATGTTTCAAAAGCTCCTAACTCCCAGCCAAAACCAGCCATCATTGCATCATCTACTCTATACAGTTCATCGCTTATTTCGGGAATACGATGAGAAATATAAGCAAACAGGTTGTAATGAAAGAGACGATAAAATTCGCCTGCTTTATCGGATCCTGCCCATAAAGCTTTAATCCTTGCTTTTAGGTCTTCAATTGGTTTGGCCGTTTCAATTGTTGCAAATTTTGGTTTTTGCCTGGCACCATATTCCAATGTTTTTAAATTGAGTGTAAGGATTTCTTTTTCGCCTGTGGATGATTTTGTTTTTTTAAAAAAACCCTGGCCTGTTTTATCGCCCAGCCAGTTATTCTCAACCATTTTATTTAACCAGGAAGGGATATTAAATTGCTCTTTAGCCTCATCATCCGGGCAATTATCGGCAACGCCTTTGGCTACTTTTACTAAAGTATCAATACCAACAACATCGGCTGTACGAAATGTAGCCGATTTGGGGCGGCCAATAACAGGGCCTGTTAATGCATCAATTTCATCAACACTTAAATCAAGTTTTTCCATTACATGCATAATGGCCATCATGCCAAAAACACCTACACGGTTTGCAATGAAAGCAGGAGTGTCTTTACACAAAACAGTTGTTTTTCCTAAAGTAACATCGCCGTAATGCATTAAAAAATCCACCACTTCAGTATCAGTATGTGGCGTAGGAATAATTTCAAGCAAGCGTAAATATCTTGGTGGATTAAAAAAATGTGTACCACAGAAATGTTTTTTAAAATCTTCGCTACGTCCTTCCGTCATCAGGTGAATAGGAATACCAGATGTATTGGAAGTAATTAATGTTCCTGGCTTGCGGTACTTTTCAACATCGGTAAAAATAAGTTGTTTAATATCCAGTCTTTCCACCACCACTTCTATCACCCAGTCGCAAGAAGCAATTTCTTTCATATTATCGGTGAAGTTTCCGGTCTTTATACGTTTTAATACATCTTTAGTATAAACCGGCGAAGGATTAGACTTTACTGCTGCCGTTAAAGCATCGTTTACTATTTTATTACGCAAAGCTGCTTTTGAGTCTACAGGTAAATCTTTTGGCAGAATATCCAATAACAAAACCTGCAAACCAACACCTGCAAAATGACAGGCAATACGGCTGCCCATTACACCACTGCCCAATACAGCTATTTTTTTTATTATTCTTTTTGACATAGATAAATTAGTTAGTTAAACAACTATTTAGAAAATCGAAATTAAGACATTCCTGTTTAAGCTAAAAATAAAAACAAGAATACATTTTTATTAAGGAGTTAAGAAGATGTAAATTGATTTATCGGAAACAAGTTTTTTATTGAATAGCAGGTTTACCAGGCTATACTTATTGGTTTGTGCCCAGGTTAAAATTTTATAACCGGGAAAATAGTGTTTAAGAAAAGGATATTGAAAATAATATCCAGACAAAGCATTCACCTTTTCATTTTTTATTGCTGCTGCAATACTATCAACCCATCTTACTTTTTCTACATCATCTATTTTATATGGGTTGAACATGGGTGTATAATACGAAGTAAAAAAACTACTATCTGCAAATGAAGTTAACAGATCAGCCCTGGATGATTCAACCAGTATTTTATTTTTCAGGTTGTAGTTATTTTGTAAATGCATTAATTTTTTTAAAGCCGGTATTGCATTTGAATCTGTAAGGTTTTTAAAATCTAGCCAGATAGAGGCTGTTAATTTTTTTTGCTGATAACGGACTAACAGGTCATTCAATGTTGTACCCGTTTTTTTATCTGGATCGTGATGAACTTCAAATATATCTTGCTGTATATTAAAATACACATCACATTCAAACCCACTATTGTTTAAATTGATTGTATTCAGTTTTTCTACAGTATTTACTGCTTGTTTCCAGTTCTTTTCTAAATTAATGAGTTTGTTGTTACCTGGTATGCCTGCAGTAGCATTAGTAACAGGGTATGCTGCAGGAAATAATATACGTGTTTGTCCTTTATGCTGCAACACATCAACAGTTATATACAAGCCAATGATAAAAACCATTAACTTATATTTGTTTTTAAAGGCACCTTTCAGCAGCATGAATATCCAGGTTTTATGAAATTTAAACTTTTACCAATTTCCGGTAAGTATGTATGGCTCAATAACAAACCTTTTATTTTGTTTGTTCTAAGCCTTTTACTAATACATTCCATTTTAAAAATAATATTTTATAACTACAACTATCATTTATTGTTTAATGACAATACTGCTTCACTTTCAATATTTGAAAAACTAAAACTAATCAAGTGGTCGTTATTAACCGATACCATGGTGGTTTTGGGCATTAATTCCTTACTATTATTCGCTTTGCTTGCAGTAAAATTCGTTCATATTAATTTTTCCAAATGGTTGATCTTACCTGTGTTTACTTTGCTCAACAGTTTTGCCATACTATTAAACCTCGTTGATGTTTTTTATTTTCGATTTCATTTTCAACGAGCCAATGCCGACCTTTTATATGTAGTTGATCATCCTTTTAACAGACTTTTTCAGCAAAATATACTTACTATTATTCTTTTTTTTATTGCGCTGGTAAGTATCATTTACTTAATATGGGTTTTGCATAAAAGATTTTTTAACTCATTTTCAAAAGGTGCTTTTGCATATTGCAGCGCTGTTTTTATACTTATTGGAATTGTCTTTTTATTTATACTGCCTGCAAACTATTTTAGCAATAGGTTATTACCGGCTTACCCCATGTTGAAAATGAAGAGCAATGAATTGCCTTTTGTACAAAATTCGTTTCACACTTTCTTATACTCGGTTTTTAGAGATGGCGGCCAGGTGCCTTTTAACAAATTCATGAAAGATGCAGCATGTGATACAATCTTACCAATAAAAAAGCAACTTACTTTAAACAGAACCGAAAGTAGTAAAAAAAATATTGTATTGTTTATAATGGAAAGTGTGCCTTATGATTTTTTTGATGCTACCAGTAAATTTAAAGTTGCCATGCCTTTTTTTGATTCACTATTACAGGTAAGTAGTTTTTACAATAATGCATATTGTTATGCACATGAATCTAATAAAGGCATAACGGCAATACTGGCGGGCATTCCCACCCCTTCTGATATTCCTGTTTATCATTCGCAATATATAAATATGCCTATTACGAATATTGGCAAGGCGCTACATCAATTAAGCTATACTTCGCTTTTTTGTATTGGAGACGAATACGATAATTTTGGTTTTGCCAAATGTATGAACTGGCTTGGTATTGATAAATATTACAGTATGGAATCTGTACCCGGTTATAAAAAACTACCCATGCATACAATGGGCTTGCAAGATGAATATGTACTTAGTTTCTT
>DAOLYC010000046.1:0-10729 GCA_035425605.1 Ferruginibacter sp. | reverse complement strand
TATGGAACAGTTTTTCATCGAAACGCCATTCAGCAGTTTGGTTTATGTATGTACCACCGTAAAAGCTACAACATATAATTGCTGCCTTATAAAATGAATATTGCAATAATTTTTTACTCTTCCCACAAGCCTTGCCCCTGCCTGATGATATGCCAATCGTTGGTTGTACAGTCAACAACAGTTGAAGGTTCCATGCTACCGATGCCGCCATCAATAACAAAATCAACCTTATCGCCAAATTTTTCATAAATCACTTCGGGGTCGGTATATTCTTCCACCATATCGCCGGGTAGCGATGCACTTAATATAGGATTGCCCAGTTCATCTAAAATATGCCGGCAAATATTATTATCGGGCACCCTTAAACCAACTGTAGATTTTTTACTTTGCAGAATTTTTGGAACTTGTTTACTGGCTGGCAATATAAATGTGTAAGGGCCGGGCAAATAACTTTTAAGCATACGGTACATGGGCGTATCAATACTTTTTGTATAATCGCTTAAATGACTAAGGTCTCTGCAAATGAAGGATAGCTGTGCTTTTTGCGGATCAATATTTTTTATTTTACAAATTCGGTCTATGGATTTGTGTTGATTAATATCGCAACCCAGGCCATAAATAGTATCGGTAGGATAAATGATAATACCGCCAGCCTTAAGGCATTCGGCTACCTGCCTGATTAACCTTTGCTGCGGATCATGTGGGTGTATGCTGATAAGCACTAAAATGATTTTTTAAATGTTACCTGCAAAAGTAAAGGTTCATGATATTCTAATCCTTTCTTTTTTATCTCCCAGGTACAACATAAAAATCATTTTAATCATTTACTTTTGCCCAAAATTAAAAACAACCTTATGTCAGTAATATGTGTGGGCACTATGGCTTTTGATGCTATTGAAACCCCTTTTGGTAAAACCGATAAAATTATAGGAGGCTCGGGCACTTATGTTGCTTATGCTGCCAGTAATTTTGTAACGCCGGTTAAACAAATTTCTATTGTGGGTTACGATTTTCCGGAGGATGAAATGAATGAATTAAAAAAACGGGGTGTAGAACTGGATGGTGTAGAAATAATAAAAGATAAAAAATCTTTTTTTTGGAGTGGCAAATACCATTTGGATATGAACAGCCGTGATACACTGGTTACCGATTTGAATGTGTTGGAAGATTTTAACCCTATAATACCCGACTCATACCAGGGTGCAGCATTTTTAATGCTTGGCAACCTGATGCCAAAGCTACAGATGAGCGTGATTGATCAGTTAAAAGTTCGTCCAAAATTGATAGTATTAGATACCATGAATTTTTGGATGGATGTTGCCATGGATGATTTAAAAGCTGTATTAAAAAAAGTGGATGTATTATTGGTTAATGATGCAGAAGCCCGTCAACTTAGTGGCGAACTTTCGCTAGTAAAGGCTGCCCATGAAATAATGAATATGGGTCCGGCATTTTTAATAATTAAAAAGGGCGAGCATGGTGCATTGTTGTTTCACAAAAACCATGTATTTTTTGCACCTGCCCTACCGCTTGAAGAAGTGTTTGACCCAACAGGCGCAGGCGATACTTTCGCAGGCGGCTTTATCGGCCATCTTGCAAAAACACAAGATATAAGTTTTGAAAATATGAAGACAGCCATTATTGTTGGTAGCGCACTGGCCAGTTTTTGTGTTGAAAAATTTGGCCCCGACAGGCTTAAAGAAATTACCAAAGAAGATATTGATGCCCGCTTAAACGAGTTTGTACAATTGGTTAATTTTGATATTGACCTGGTATAATTGATTTAATAATCATATAACTATTTGCCAAAGTGTTATACTTTGGCAAT
This sequence comes from Ferruginibacter sp., assembly GCA_035425605.1. Taxonomy (GTDB): domain Bacteria; phylum Bacteroidota; class Bacteroidia; order Chitinophagales; family Chitinophagaceae; genus Ferruginibacter. The sequence goes on along the minus strand of DAOLYC010000046.1, from coordinate 8,901 downwards.
TTTTTTTAAACCTTTTGCTCATTGCTGCAGTAGCACAAAATCATTTAATTTTATTAAATGCTTGAAATTATAATACTTTATTTTCTTGCCAAAAACATAGGCGCACTTGCCATAAAAAAAGGCCTGCCTCCACTAAAATGGAAAATAACCATGATTGCTACATGGATAATTTTTGAGTTAGTTGGAATGTTTTTAGGCATAAGTTTTTTTGGAACAGATAACTTAATTGGATTAATGACCATTGGGCTTGCAAGTGCTTTTGGAGGTTATTTGCTCATACGATATATTCTTGAAAACAAACCTGATGACAACACATTAGACAGTTTTGGTAAAATGGATAGCTAAACTGTATTTCTGTATATCATTTATCACTTTAATTTTCTACTTTGTTTTATGTTACAATTGCAGTTTTAATGCAACATATTTTTATGTTTATCACATTCGCTAAATGCTTTTGCATTACAGAATAGTATTTAATTTTATACCATAAGAAAGATTTTTTAATGCGTTAGTTTTCTAATCATAAATTCACTTATCGTTTCATTATTAACGGCATAAATACCCATGGATGGAATATTGGTAACATGCGCCAGGCCAATGCTGGTAGCTTTATCGTTTAAAGCTTTTGCCTGTAATGGATGGTGAATGGCTTCACTTCGCATGGTGGGTGTTGTATTTGGATTACCATTGCTTACATAAAACTCAGGATCATCGCTGCTCATCCAGCCCAACATATCCAATTCATGTCTTTCTGCAATGATGGCCGGGTCGGTATATAACTGGTTGAGAGAGTCTAAACCAAAATCGGATAACAAAGAAGTGGCCACACCGGGAATAGAAAAGAAATCTATACCGGCTGCCGCAAAAATATTTTGCATTTGTACCGGGTCGTACGAGCACTGACTGGTTAAATGGCCTGCTGCTGTAAGGCGAGTAGATTCTCTTAACACAGGATCTGCATTATTATTATCTGCCATTTCGGGATGAAATGCAAGATAAATAGAAGCGCCACCGCCAGCCGACCCTCCATAACAGGCCACTTTGTTTTTATCAATATTAAATGATGATGCATAATAACGGATAAACTGAATACAACGTTTGATGTCATTCAAACTTAGTAAAATTCCACTATCGGGATTGCTAGTTCGAAACTGGTAATTAATGGTTGCAAATGCCATATTATTTTGCAAGTAGGCCTGAATATTATCCGGATTGTTAGTATAAATTTCTGATTTATCACCGCCAACAAAACCGCCCCCATGTATAAATATTACCAATGATGTAGGAGCTGTTGACTGTGGTAAGAAAATGTCAAACTTTGAATTGGGGCTATTATTGTACGACACATCGGCTGCAAACTGTACACCAGTAGGAACCGTTATGGGTGCAGTACTAAATGTAAGGTTAATTGTAGGTGCAGCAGTTTGATTCTCTTCTTTTTTACAACCGGTAACCATCAAAACAAAAAGAGCAACGCTTAAAATAAATCTCATAATTATTGGGTTTACCTTAAGACTCGTATTACAACAGAAAGTTAAAAGGTATTTAAAAAATTATACAGATTTATCAATACATATACGCTACAGCATTTACAAATTGCAAAACACCCTATTCCAATCATTTGTAAATTTTCCATCAGGGTCATACTTGTGTAGCAATTTTTTAAAATCTTGTAATTTGGGATATTGCTGTTGTAAATAATCAAATTTCAAATTTGCTTCTTTACCCCAATGAGGCCTACCCTCGTTTTGCATGGCCCAGGTTTCAAACTTTTTTAATTGTGTTTCCCAATTTTGTGTTGTATCCATATTATACATAGATAACCAGATGGAATCTCTTTGATAAGCAGGGCTTAGCCAAAATTCATCGGCACGGGTAAACCTTACTTCCTGAACAAAATTGTAAGTGTGCTCATCTTTTAAAAACAATTTTTTATATTCCTGTAAAAGCTTCCTGGCATTCCTGCTGTCAAAAGCCCATTCCGTTTCCCGATGTATGGGAGGCAGGGGCGTTAAAAAACCGATATAACTTTTGCATATTCTTTCAAAATGTTTTCCACCAACATGGGTTAAAAAACGATTTATAGCAGGTATTAATTTTTTACGGTTTAGTTTGCCAATAAATACAAGTAAACGATACAGTACAACCGAAATCACATCATCTTTCATAAACCTAACCAGGTTACTATCATTTCGTTTTGCATTGGTACGGTTATTCATAAACAGTATAACTTTTTTTGATGGCGCCAGCCACCAAAATTTAAAATGATCATAATTATCTGTATAGTGTTCCAGGTTGTTGATCACTTCATCAAAGTCCTTCGTATCGGTATTTACATGCATTTGAAATGTGTTTACCACATTGATGGTGATGGTATGAATGATACCGCAACAGCCCATCCCCGTTAACAAAGCGTAAAACACCTCATCTTGTTTTGTAAATAAATAATTGCCGCCATTGCCATCCACCATTTCAAAACTTTCTACCTGCGCTGCAAGGCATTGAAAATTTTTTCCGGTGCCATGCGTACCGGTGCATATTGCTCCCGCCAACGTTTGTGCATGAATGGAGCCGAGGTTGCTCAACGCAAGCCCTTTTTTTTCTAGTTGAAAAATGAGTGATTTTAAAGTGATGCCAGCGCCAGTTGTTACTTGCAGCTTTTCAAAATCAATTGTGATGATTTTATTGAAACGCTTCAACGAAACCAAAGTGTCTTTGGTTACTATCCCTTTTGACCAGGAATGTTTGGAACCCATGGGACGTAATGATGCATTTGTTTTTATTAAATGCTTCAACTCTTCTACAGAAGCCGGGAAAGTTATTTGTTTTGGATTGAAGTTCCATGTTCGTCCGAAATTCGTAATATTTTTTTTCATCTTACGGATTATAAAAACTACTGCAACTATGGTTCAGATACCTTACTATAAATTATATCGTCATTCATGTATTCCTGAATTTTTTAAGGGTTATAAGCAGAATCTCTTTTATATTTTTTGTTGAAGACAGTTTAATTCCTTCTTGCTAATACAATGGTATTCTTAAATTGTTTTTTCTTTCCATCCAGGTTAAATACTTCGGTATAAATAATATAAATACCTACCGGAAGTTTTTGAAATTTTTCTCCCAATCCGTCCCAACGGAAACTTCCTTTAATTCCACATAAGGCGCTACGTTGCAGATATCGCACAAGCCTGCCATTTGCATCAAAAATAGTAATATTGGCCACATAGCCCGGCGAAGGAAAATTATAATCAATAGTTGCATAATCGTCCATGCCATCATTATCCGGCGAAACAATTTCTGGTGAAACCGTTATATCGCCCTGTACCTGCATATCAATACGATACTGCGAATTTTTATAGGTTGGGGTTCCGTATCCCACGCTGGTGGCAGCCGAATGCCAGTTATCCTGGTTTTGTGTAGGAGCATCATAATCTATCCTTTCCAATGCTACGCCCTCTTTATTATCTAAAAGCTTAAAATGCCATTTATCGCTGTAAAACAATTCATCTACAATTTTTCCCTGTTCATTTAATATGATAACATTGCTATTATCATCATTAAATGATGGCATACTTACTTCAACAAAAGCATCCGGATTCTTTGTAATAAAATCTCTTTTAACAACAGAAGCATCGGATGTAACTACAATAAAATCCTGCGGATAAAGTAAATTGGTTTCGCTACTCAGTTGTGCAATACTACTGATTACACCGGCAGAATTTCTGTTGGCGATATACATATTTTTAAGATCAATTACTTTGTTTGTTCGGTTATACAATTCTACATAATCAACACCTGTAGAGATGGGATTAAATAAGATTTCATTGATTACTACATCAAAACTATCGGTTGAAGATGCAAGACCCAGTTTGGCAGTATTATCGGCACTTATAACATTGCCTACACAATCTGTAATGGCAGATACTGTAACTGAATAAACTTTATTACGCAGCAACGGTACATTTAATTTTAATGCTACCTTATTAAAAACAGGAGCCAAGGCATTGGCAGTTTGTGGTGTAGCAATTGCATCGCTAATGTTGTAATTGGCCGCAACAGCAGCTTTTGTAATATCAACCGGTTCATCAAAAACCAGCACTACATTTACACTATCGGTAGCATAAGCCCTTAATAACCGTGGGGAGCTGTCATCTGCATTAACGCCATCCACCGAATTTTTTTTACCCGGCGTGCCACCGTTGGCATCGTTACTGGCTATCCAATTACTAAATCCATTGCAGGGGTTTTTAGTATCTATCATCTCCATTGTCCAGCCTCCTGCTTTTTTTAATTCATTCTGGTACCATTTATCTGAATAATCAACTGAATGAATAATGTTGCCAGATGCATCGAATAATGAAATCTGATCGCCACCATTATCTAGCGAAGGAAAACTGGTAACAGTAATAACATTGCCATATACCGACATAGCTGCCACTGCACTTCCGGTGCATACAATTACAAAACTATCGGGTTGTAAAACAAATGCAGGCATGGTTCCGCTTTGACCAGTATTATCACCAATGCGCCAGCCCAATACATTAATAGGAAAGGCAGATGTATTTCTCAGTTCAATCCATTCATTATCTGGCAGGGCCACCTGGGGCGAAGGGTCGGCCATAATTTCATCAATTACTATATCATATACTTTGGGGGTATAAAAACTAAAATTAGCAGTGCCATTGCTTATGGCATTTCCTGAAAGATCGGTTACTGCATTTACGGTTAACTGATAAATGGTTCCATTTGCAAAAGCGCTAGCAAACGTAAGGTGTACCAACGCTGCATTTACAGCGTCCCTTACAACTGTTGCCGGCATACCAATTCCGTTATTTGCTATATAGTTTGATAAAACCTGGCTACTGGCAAGTTCTACCGGTTCGTTAAACAATACATCTACCGCTGTAGTGGAAATTGCCGTGGCCGAAACGATAACAGGCGGCACAATATCCGGCACATAAGCTGTTATTTCAATATCATCAAAAAAGTGCCGCTGAAAAAAACTGGCAGTGCTTTGTTTTATAAGAATGCCAAAATATGATGAAGTAAGATATGTTGCATCTGTAACCACACCTTCATTAAAATAACTGTTGCCAGTGCCACTTAAATCCCGTGATAAATTCCATTGATTGGCAGCATTTCTGAAAACTTTAATCTTCATCACATTGTTGCTTGTATTTAAAACACCGTTAACCCCGTCAATGATTTTTACAATAGCCCCACCTGCATTTTTTCGATATAGCGAAATCTCGTCGTCGGTATTTCCAATTCGTACAAAATAGCCGGTTGTAGTATTTAAACTGATATCGCTTGCCGATGCCGTTAAATACACATCAATATAATTGGCAGATGAAGGGTTGAAAGTGATTTGTGTATAAAATTCCCATTGGGCTGCTGTAGCCAAAGTACTGGCCGTACTTAAAAAATATGTACTGTTAGTAACCATATTATTACTTTGGAGTTGCAAAGCGGAGTTAACGGTCCAATCTGCGGCATTGCCTACCCATGCAGGGTTTGCGGTAAAATCACCATCATTAAAGTTGTCAGAAACCTGGCTGTAACCCATGGAGGATAACAAAAAACAAACGCTGATAATAAAAAGCAGTTTTAATCTCATAAAAATTCTGGTTATGTATTAAAGATAACTTTTTTGCAGGTTTTAAACCAGTTGCAGGGTAAATTAAAAACCAGGCTTAATATATTTTACTGTTGAAAAATTTTTCCTTTTTGGTTGAAATGTGTTTTGTAATTACTTTTGCTGCCTGATGATTAAAATAAAACATACCCGTTTTGCTAAAAAGCCAATCCGCTACAGGAAGGGATAAGTGTAATGATGTATGTATCAAAATACCAGGCCTTCCAAAAAACGGGAGGCTTTTTTATTAATTTTAAAATAAACAAGTAAAATGAAAGTTGCAGTTGTTGGCGCCACCGGATTGGTAGGCAGTAAAATGTTACAGGTGTTAGAAGAAAGAAATTTTCCAGTAGCAGAACTCATTCCAGTAGCATCTGAAAGAAGTATAGGTAAAGAAGTTATTTTTAAAGGCAAAGCATATAAAATTGTAAGTGCGGCAGATGCCATAACTGCAAAACCAGATGTGGCCATTTTTTCGGCAGGTGGAAGTACATCGCTTGAATTGGCTCCAAAATTTGCAGCGGCCGGCATTACTGTTATTGATAATTCTAGCGCATGGCGTATGGATCCAACAAAAAAATTAGTGGTACCAGAAGTAAATGCAAGTGTATTGACAAAAGAAGACAAAATCATTGCCAATCCAAACTGCTCAACCATACAAATGGTGGTGGTACTAAAACCATTACATGATAAATACAAAATTAAAAGGGTGGTGGTAAGCACTTATCAAAGTGTAACGGGCACAGGCGTTAAAGCCGTAACACAACTTATGAATGAACGTAAAGGTGTTGATGGTGAAATGGCATATAAATATCCAATTGATTTAAATGCTATACCTCATATTGATGTATTTCTTGAAAATGGCTACACCAAGGAAGAAATGAAAATGGTTAATGAAACAAACAAGATTATTGGAGACAATGATATAAAAGTTACCGCCACCTGTGTACGCATACCCACCATGGGAGGCCACAGCGAAAGTGTAAATATTGAGTTTGAAAACGATTTTGATTTGGAAGAAGTAAAAGATTTACTAAGTAAGGCTCCGGGTGTTGTTGTAAAAGATGATGTTACCAATTTTATTTATCCCATGCCATTAACAGCATTTGATAAGGATGATACTTTTGTGGGCAGAATAAGAAGAGATGAAACACAGTCCAACACTTTAAACTGCTGGATAGTGAGTGATAATTTGCGTAAAGGCGCTGCTACCAATGCTGTGCAGATAGCAGAGTACCTGAAAGAGAAGGAAATGCTTTAACCTGTTCACTAAAATTTCAAATAACAATTGAGCCATCTGATACAGATGGCTCAATTTATTTTTTTGATTTAATCGTGTATTACTGATCGTTCACTTAGTATATCTAAGCTAAGGCTGCAATTTCCCAGGTTTCATTTCCTCTCAGCAATTTATCTAAATCGCCTTTACCTTTTTTGGCAATTACTTCTTCCATCTGCATCTGCAAGCTATCTTCATAACAAGCTCTTTCAGTTTCATAAAAAACTCCAAAGGGCCGGGGTAAATGCCCCTCCAGTTTCGGATCATCAAACATTCGTATCAAAATTTGTGCTTTATAAAAATCTCTTTCATCATGTATCCACAAATCACTTGTTGATGCTCCTGATTCCAAATCAACAATAACGGGAGTGAAGCCATTGAGTTTTATTCCTTTATTTTGAGTGGCGCCAAAAACCAAAGGTTTTCCTTGTTCTAAAAATAAAACTTCGTCGGGTTTAGATTTCTTTTCGGTAAATATCTCAAAAGCCCCGTCATTGAATATGTTGCAATTTTGGTATATCTCTAAAAACGAAGAGCCCTTATGCGCCTGCGACCGCAAGAGCATTGTTTGTAAATGTTTAGGGTCTCTATCCATAGTACGTGCAATAAAACTGGCATCGGCACCCATAGCCAAAGCCAATGGATTAAAAGGGTGATCGATACTACCGAAAGGAGTTGATTTTGTAATTTTATGTTCTTCACTTGTAGGTGAATATTGCCCCTTTGTTAAACCGTAGATTTGGTTATTGAACAACAAAACATTTACATCAAAATTGCGGCGTAGCAAATGAATGGTATGGTTACCACCAATACTTAACCCATCGCCATCGCCGGTTACTATCCACACACTAAGTTCTGGACGGGCTGCTTTTAACCCGCTGGCAATGGCGGTTGCCCTGCCATGAATACTGTGCATACCATACGTATTCATATAATAAGGAAACCTGCTACTGCAGCCAATACCGCTAACAACTACAATATTTTCTTTGGGAATACCCAGTGTTGGCATTACTTTTTGCACCTGTGCCAGTATGGAATAATCGCCACATCCGGGGCACCAGCGCACTTCCTGGTCGGTGGCAAAATCTTTAGCGGTTAGGGGAGGTAGGGTCGATACTGTATCACTCATACTTATTTTTATTGAGTTATAAAGTTATTGAATATTGAAACAGCTACAATTTATTATTTACAAAACGATTCTTAAAATTTAATCCGGGATATAACCAATTCTTAACCTGGTTTATTTATAGGTGGGTTTTTATACAAATCTGGTAGTTGGTTCCCTGATTTGTATAAAAAGAAAGTTCAAATTATATAAAATTGCTACTTTCCGTCAACAAATACGGCTTCCTTCTTTTTGATGGGGAAACAAATTTCAGTTTTATGATATATTAAGATGAAGAATTGGACATGGTGTCATTGGCAAACTCTCTCCTTTTTAATATCAATAATATTAACTCTTGAATATTGGTTTTTGCTTTTAATTCAGATGAAATACTATAACTTTTTTGTATCAAATTTTATATAAAATAAAAAACAACCCCTTATTGAAATATAAGAGGTTGTTTAATAAACCCTCTTATATTTTAATGAGCTACAATAAACTTATTACGAATTGGAAAATCGGGATTGCTACCAACCAACAAATAATGGCCACTTGGTAAATTAAGTACTGGAATACTTAAATAATTACTTCCCTTTTGAAATTTTACCGGTATTGTTTTTAATAGTTTGCCGCCCATTTCTACAACTTTTAACTCTGTGTTTATTTCCCAATCTGATTGAATAACAATATTCAGTTTATCTGTAGCCGGTATAGGATATAGCAATGCGCCTTCCGAAACCCAGTTCTGGCAATTCTTTAATTTTATAGAAGTTAATTTAAAATTGCCATTAACATCTACCTGTTTTATTCGGTATAGCAGATCGCCGCTTCTTTGACTATCCAGATAAGTATAATTTTTAGTTTGAGTGCTGTTACCTG
>DAOLYC010000045.1:2009-10785 GCA_035425605.1 Ferruginibacter sp. | reverse complement strand
AGCGAAGTGATGTATGGCGATAAAGGCGAAGTGCCTGAAGAAGAATATTTATTACCCATTGGAAAAGCATTTATTAAAAGGCCAGGTAAAGATGTTACCATCGTTTCTTTTAACAAAATGATGAAAATAGCTTTGGCTTCTGCAGAAGAATTAGCCAAAGAAGGTATTGATGCCGAAGTAATAGACCTTGCAACCATTCGGCCGTTGGATTGGTTTACTATTTTAGAAAGTGTTAAAAAAACAAACCGCCTGGTAATTGTAGAAGAACAATGGCCGTTTGCATCAGTCTCTTCCGAAATTACTTATCGCATACAAAAAGAAGGCTTCGATTATTTGGATGCACCTATCCGTCGAATTACATCTGCCGATGCGCCCATGCACTATGCACCCAACCTGGTTGCAGCATATTTACCCGATGTGCCCAGAACAGTAAAACTGGTAAAGGAAGTGATGTATATGAAAAAGTAAAAACTAAATATATATTTGTAAGCTGCGTTGTTAATAGCAACGCAGCTTTTTTGTAAATTCCTTTTTCAAAATAAATTACCTTGTTAAGAGTTTGATAAACTAATTTTTTAACATAACTGCAATTTTACATTTATTTACAAAAAAACTATACATTTGAAAATGCCTTATTGCCCTTCAATAAAATTACTGGCATATTTATTTGCTATATGTCTGCTGTTTTCCTGCAGTACATTAAAACCTGAGCAACTAAGTGCAGTAGAGAAATACAGCATTGCTACAAAAGGTATTTCGGCCTTGCCTTCAGATATTTATTTTAGGGTTTACCAACTACGCTCGCAGGCACAATCAATACAACTGAGTGGTATTATTTCTACCAATCAGTCGGAACGTGAAAGTGTTGACGCTCTTCAACTTGATTTTAATGATAAATTTAAATTTTTAGACTTGGTAGACTCTTTTTCTTATGCCTATAAGATTGTTGGTAACTATGCCGGTATGGTTCATGCACTCATCAGTCCAACTTACCTTAGTGAATTTACAAAAGACAGAAAGAAATGGCAAACTTCTTTTGATGGATTGGTGGCCAATTATAACACAGTCTGTAAAAAACGGATGCCACCTTCAAAACCCATTCCTACCTCAGTTGGTATAATTGCATCATCAATTATAAAAGAAATGGGATCGGCAAAAATAAAATCGTTGCAGAAAAAATATCTTAAAAATGCCATCAGTGCAGCACGGGAACCATTTGAAAATATCTGTGATGATTTTTTAAATACAGATATACCTAAGATAAAAAGAGAATTACAAGGGTTGCCTTCTTTCATCAATGAAAACTACAAGGATTTTTTAAACCATGTTAAATATTACGAAACTCAACAGGGCAATAATCCTTATAACTATTACAAATATTATTTACCCGTTTATGCAAACTGGCAATTGCAGTTAAAAGAACTTAATTTATTGATTGATAAGCTATCGGTTTGCATCCTTGATTTACGCAATGGATATGGGGTTTTAGAAAATTATATTAATACAGAAAATCCTGCTAGCGAAATACCCGTTGAATTACAAAAGTTAGATAACGATTATATAAACCTTACTGAAACCATAGCCCGGTTTGCCGATGCCAGGGAAAGATTATTTAAGATATCTTATTAAAATTTAAGTATGCAATATTTAATTAAAACTTCTTTAAGGGTTTTACCTGCATCTGTACTTCTTTTTATTGTACAAGCCTGCAATAATAACAGTACAGTAAGTTATGAAGATAACAGCAATAAATCAGGTGATAGTATTTTAAACATTGATACCGGTAGTACAGTCATTTCGCCTTTTGACGGAGGTTCCATTAATAAATATCCGGGCGCAGCAAATGAAAGTGAAAAAGAAGAGAAGCAACGAATCATCAATATGCAGATAGACTCAACTTATGCTGCCTTAAACATACTGAATGATTTAAAACAGCAGATAAATAGTGAAACTGAGAAAAACTTAACAATGGCTGAACGAAATAAAAAATCGAAAGCCATTTTCAATATCAACATCATACAAAATGAACTTACCCGTGCGCTTGACGCTTCAATACTTGCTAATTTGCAAATACATACCAACGAACTGGCCGGCATTACCGCCGAGCTTGAAAAAAATGTAACGCACTTACAGCATGTAACGGATAACTTAAAAAAAGCTACACAAACAATTTCCCGGCTAATTGATATATTGGCTTATGGCTTAACTCGTGGTTGGATAAAACCATTAACTCCAAAAACTGCTGCGCCTTCGCAAATAAAAGCAAGCGTAAATTAATTGGGTTTGTTATTTATTCTCTTAATCCTTTTTATCAGGTCATTCAATTCTTCATCAGATTTAAGCCTGCTGTCGATGGCTTTTAATACATATTTTGATATTACCCAGCTCATGGTATAATCCATTGAGTCGTTCTTTTTATATAAAGATAAAGTAGTGTAATGTAGTTTATCGTTGTATAAGTTATTAATATAGGTTTTAAGCCGCATATCGTTAACCGATGTTTGAGTGCCATAAGCGCCTAGCAATGTTTTAAAAGGCGCTGCCAGGTCATTAACCAAAGGGTTTACAGATTTTAAATCAATTTCATCTGTAAGGTCGTTGGTGATATGAATGATGTTGAATTCAATTTTATTTTTATTTTTTAATGATGTATCGGCTTCAATTATCCGCTGCAAATCGAATATCATTTCAAATACTACACCGGCGCCGGAGTTATCAAAATAACCGCCATCTACAAAATAATTTGCTTCAGTTTTACAGGTATCGCATTTTTTATTATCAATGCGGCCTGCAGGGCTAAGGTAAGGGAAACTGGCGCCCAGCACAATTCCTGTACTTAACCGCATATCTTGTTTTTCGTTTAGTAAGCTTAATACATCTATACGGCCATTAAATACTGAATCGGAAATTTTAATATTACTGATAACACCCGGGCTGCCATCCTGCATCCGGGTTGTATTGATACACAATACCGGTAAATTGTATGGTTTATTTTTTTGAGTAATGATTTGTGTAAAGGGTACTCCCAGGCTGTCGTATAAAAAATTTTTTCTTCCAGGCGCTTTTTCAATGGCATGAGAAAGGGCAGAGGCCCGGTCATTTACATTATAAAGGGTAATTAAGTTTCGAAAAACATCGGGGCCAAGGGTGCGTGCCAATGTATAAGTTAAAAAATCTGATTTTAAATAATCTACACTTGTCTTTACATAAGCGCTATCAGACGTATTAAAACGATGCAGACTTTCTTTACCTCGTAATAAAGAAAAAAACGTTCCATTACCAATACTGCCGCCTGATGCGCCACTTAAACAGAAAAGATTTTTTGAAAAATCGCCCCTGGTTTCATCTTCCAGTTTTGATAACACAGATGCCGTCCAGTAACCCGATCTTGAAGCACCACCATTTGCCATCACAAAAAATATAGGGAATTTTTTAATGCTATCATCTTGTAGCATTTGCTGCCTAACAGGGTCGTTTATCCATTGATTAAAATATTCATTTAAGTTTTGCCTTTCCGAAAACTTATTACTGCTTTCATTTTTTATAAGCCGGGTATAATGAGGCTCAACAAAATAGCCGATGATGAAAGCAAGGGTAAGCAATAACAAGTGAAAATTAAATCGTGCTAAAATAGAAAAGATAGCGACTACATTACCTAGTATAACTAAAATGCCAAAAGCCAGTAATAAAAAAGGGAAAGTTCCCAACCAGGTTGAAAACTGTACCGACAAAATTGTAGCCAGGTAAACACTAGTGGCTACCAGGCCTATAACTGTAAATGCCTGAAAATACCGTCTGTCTTCATTATCGGTTACTAACCGTAATATTTTTTTCCAAATGCTGATCTTGGTATTGTCAAAATCGTACTGGCTTTTATTAAGTGATGAATATTGTCCTTTTGCATCAATAATATTGCGACGGGTTAAAATAAAAATTATAAAAGCTACCTGGTAAAAAAGGAGTAAGGCAATAAGTCCCCAAACCCATTTGGTTAATATTACCAGTAAACTGGCTATTACAAGTACTGCATAATTAGTAAACCTAACCCGGTTCCAAAAACGCAATTGATTTTCTTTTGAAAAATTTTTTCTTGCCAATAAACGGTTGCCGGTTTGGTATATAATAAAGTACCAGCTAAAACTAAAAAATAGTAAAATGTAACAAATCTGTTTCGACAGTTTAGGTGTATAAGGTACTGGCAGTTGAAAAAATGCAAGAATAATTATTGTGATACAGGTAAAACCCAAAATACGGGGGCTATGAATACGTAATGTTTGCCACATCATGTGGCTATTACCATGCTGTAACTCTTTTGCTTTAGCCACCAGCCTGGATGAATACCAGGTGGTTACTACCCAAAAAACCAATGCAAGTAAAAAGAGACCGAATACTTTGCGGTTTTCCAGGGTAATTATCATTACGTCTTTGCCTTGTGTTAATTCCCAAAAACACATGAAGCCAAATATTAGGAAAAGTATTGCAGGAAAAAAAAGCCACACAGCTTTAACAAAAAATCTCCAGAAATCGCCAACAAACAGATCGCTGTAACCGATAACTTTTTTGCTGCTTTTAGTAGTAGCCATATTTTTCAAATTTAATAATTACTCAAAATGTAATTTTGATAAATGTTTATAGCTTTAAAAAGGATTGATTTTAATTATTAAATAACTACCGCTTTTTTTGAAAACCGGTTTTTTATAAATAGAAATACGCCTGATGCTGCCAAAAGATAGCCTCCATATTTAAGCAACTTACTGCTGCCACTGCTTACCGGTGCATAATAAGTAAGATATGCCTTACCAAAAGCATCTTTTTCGAGTTTTGAGTTAATGGCTGTTGAAGGCAATATAACTTTATAAGACCTGGCTAAATCTTCATCAACCAACACATATTGGGTTTCGGATATTTTTGTAATATCAGGATCTTTGGTATCAAGCTCTGCAAACCATTTACCGGTTTCATCAAGTTTTAACATACCTAAAATAGTAAAGGTTGCTTGGTAACTCCTATCCATTTCATCATTTTTAATATTGAAATTGGTAAGACTGTATTTGCAAAATGATTTAATTAGGCTATTCTTAATTATGGCCGGATTACTTGCAGATTTACGTTTGTATACATCCCAGTACAAGGCACTGTATTTTACTTTCATATCTATGAATACTTCGCCCTTATCACCTCCGGTAAAAACCATGTCTATCTTAAAATTTTTTACATTTTCATCCTGTGCCAATACAGTAATAGAACTAAAACAGGTTATTACTAAAATCAAGATATGCTTCTTAAATACGGTCATCTTATTTAATTAAAAATAGTTAGTGCAATGTATTTAAAATGGTAAACAAAGTTTTTTCATGCATATTGCCTGTATAAGATGTAGCATTTACTTTAATGCCTACTACATCATTACCAGATACTTTAAATGCTGCAATCCAGTTAACAGCAGTGTTTTTACCATTAACAGTGCTGCCTTTAAAAACACTGTAACCTTCTGCTACCATTTGCAGTTTATATTTTAAGCTAAAGCCCGATGCTTTTTTCTGCCACTCGTTGATACTTGCTAAAGCATCTTTAGGGTTGTTGATACCATTGAATTTATATACTTCCACAGTAGCATTGCGAGATTGGTTTGATATAATATTTCTACATGCCGGGCTATAGTATTTATTGGGTTCCATCATTTCCCAATCGGCAGGATATGCAAAATTTACAATCCCTTTAAAAATTTTATATCCCTTAGGAATCTGAACTACTTTTTGTTCAGCAGTAGCTGGCTCCACAGTTGTTGGTTTAGTTATTGTAACTTCCGATTGTTTATCATCTTTTTTTTCCTGGGGCAATAAATTTTCAACCGTTGCTGTAGGGGCTCCTCCAAATGAGGCAGCTATTTCATCTATTTTTTTTCGAAGAAATTCATCATCTTTTAATTCTGGAGCTACTGCACCCATTTTAATATTTTCCCTAATTTCAATTACGCTATACCTTTCATCACCTTCTTCCATTTTTTGTAAAAAAGCATCTTTATTTTCCATAGCCATAGTAAAAGCTTCATCGGCTGTTTTACTGCCACCAATACCTTCTCCACCAATTGCGGTACTTTCAATAGCATAATAATTATCATTCATTTTAAAACCCGGATAAGCATGGCCTGGAACCAGGTAAATAATAGGATCCATTCCGGCATTGGCCATTATACTGGCATACAATAATGATAGCTCGATACACAATCCGGTTTTTCCTGTAACAACTTCCCGGGGCATTCGAATATTTTGAACAATGGAACTTACATCGTTAATATTTTCGGGAACACCACTGGTGCCACTGTACACCATGTGTGCCAAAAGGGTAGCATTATAAATACCTTTTAAAAACCGTATGCCTTCTGCTTCATTATTGCCAACACCTGCGGTTTCGCCTTTTAATATTTTTTGTTGAACCTGCTGTGTAAAATATTTTATTACAGGATCATTAGGCGTTACCAGGCATGATAGCAATGGAACATTATCGTAATATTCTGCCGCCGTTCGTATTTCATCGGCTGGCAAAAAATTATACATAAATGCGTTTCTGCTTTTAACTGTAATATTAAAATTGTTTTCAATGGTTTTTATATTATCGGCCTTTATAACCAGCTTTACCATTTCCTTTGAATCAGTTGTTTGCTCTGCAATCTTATCGGGAAATTTTGGATAACAATTTACTACAACCGTTTGCCCTGCCAACATTAAGGGTATCTTTTCTGCAATCGTCCAGTCAATATAATTGCCAACTTTATATTGAACTTCTACGTTTTTTGCATCTACATCACTACTATTTTTCAGAATCATCTTAAAAAGAGAGTATTTGCCTTCGAATGCTTCTTCGTTGGCATATACTTTATAAATAGACGACATGATAACAGGCGGGGTGCTTATCTTTATATCTAATATTGCAGGCGCCAGCTTATTAAATACGGGTTTAAAGAAAACCATACCCAATCCTCCAATAACCAATATAAAAGGAAGTATCTTTCTCATTAGTTAAAATTTGCATTATGGCAATGCATTATTTATTATGAGTGAATATAAAATAATTATAGCAAAATACAAATATTCAATAGGTTGTAACGTATTTTTTAATTTACTAATAAATGTTAAAAAAATAGCAGTAGTTCTAAGAATTTATATCCCCAAAAGGTAATTTACTATATTTGATTTCAAAACCATAGCTGTTTAATGAAGCACCATTTTAATATTTTACTGGTATCTATAATTTTATTGAACGCCTGTAGCAAAGGCACTTCTGATAAAGTTGCTACCGTTGATAGTACTTATTACCAGGGTAAACATGTGATAGATGAAAATAGTGATGTTAAGATAGTTGATCCAAAAACCGGGGCTTTTAATGATTTTAACAACAAAAATACCAACCCAGAAAAAACTAATCAAAGATCGGCGTATGATGAAATGAAAAAGAAATACAAGAACCTGCTCATTTTTCATGCTGCTGATACCATGCGTATAAAAAA
Source organism: Ferruginibacter sp. (assembly GCA_035425605.1). GTDB lineage: Bacteria > Bacteroidota > Bacteroidia > Chitinophagales > Chitinophagaceae > Ferruginibacter. Next base: position 3,278 of record DAOLYC010000045.1, on the reverse strand, counting down.
ATCGTACATAGCCACACTTGTTTTAGGCAAAGACCAATTACTGGGAGATTTGAAAAATGAAGTGATGGAAAATGATTATAAACCCACCGATTCGTTATATACAGATACTGCCTTGGATTTAGGATCTAAAATGAAAGCAAGGCTTATTGATATGAGTGGGGTAGAACATAAAGGCTTTATAATTGAACTATTGGGCGGCGAAGAAGCTGCTACCCAAAGTATAACTGAAAGAAGGAAAAAAGTAATATGGCAATGGAAACTTACACCACAATCTCCCGGTTTACAGGAACTAAGGCTTTCGATAAATGTTGTTGAAAGAAATGGCGAAATGGTTAACCTGCCTGCAAAAAATATTTCAGTTTTAATATATGCTGAAAAAGAAACAACCTTTGCAAAAATAAAATCATTTTTTGATGAATATGGTAAATGGATATTGGCATCAATTTTAATACCGATTTTTGTTGCCTGGTTTACTACACGAATGCGTTATAAAAGTTTAGACAAACCTTTTCAAGAAAAAGATAATGAACAACCTACTACTGCCAATACTAATAATATAGAAAAACCAGCAAAACCTACTACTACAGCATCTCCAAACACAATAGCACCAACTCCCGAATCTGAATTATAAATTTGGTTTAAGATTATTTACCCTTATTCTGTTTTACATTTGTATAAACATCATAAATGTATTATCCATCACTGGAAGCTTGTTTACTGCTGCTCGAAAAAAATAATCAATTAATAAGAATTAAAGAAGAAGTAGATCCGTACCTGGAAATGGCCGCTATACATTTACGTGTGCATGAAAACGGTGGACCGGCCTTGCTTTTCGAAAAGGTAAAAGGATGCAGGTACCGGGCTGCTTCAAACATTTTTGGAACATTACAAAGAAGTGAATTGATTTTTAAAGATACCCTTGCAAATGTTCAAAAACTGATAGCGCTGAAAGACAATCCGGTACAGGCATTAAAACATCCTATTAAAAATTTGGGTGCAGCGGTTGCAGCGTTGAAAGCTTTTCCTAAAAAAAATCCTATAACAAAACCAGTTTTATTTGAAGAAATAAAGATTAGTAACCTGCCTCAAATACATCACTGGCCAATGGATGGCGGGGCATTTATAACCTTACCACAGGTATATACCGAAGATATTGATAAGCCTGGTATCGCAAATGCAAACCTGGGGATGTACCGAATTCAATTATCGGGCAATGATTATAAAATGGATGAAGAAGTAGGTTTACATTATCAATTACACCGGGGCATT
>DAOLYC010000045.1:0-1999 GCA_035425605.1 Ferruginibacter sp. | reverse complement strand
AAAGCAAATAAAAAAGGGCAACCACTTAAAGTAAGCGTTTTTGTAGGCGGGCCACCGGCACATAGTGTGGCTGCTGTAATGCCACTGCCCGAAGGTATGAGTGAAATGACATTTGCCGGCGTTTTAGGAGGCCATCGCATAAGATATTGTTACCGGGATGGTTTTTGTATAAGTACCGATGCTGATTTTGTGATAACAGGATATGTTTATCCAAATGAAAATAAACCCGAAGGTCCTTTTGGCGATCACCTGGGTTATTATAGCCTTACACATGATTTTCCGGTAATGAAAGTGCATAAAGTGTATGCCCGCAAAAATGCTATATGGCCATTTACAGTTGTGGGACGGCCTCCGCAAGAAGATACAAGTTTTGGACAACTGATTCATAAATTAACCAGTAAAGCAATTCAACAGGAAATTCCCGGACTAAAAGAAGTTCATGCAGTTGATGCGGCAGGCGTGCATCCTTTATTGCTGGCCGTTGGTAGCGAAAGATATACACCTTATACTCCAATAAAACAACCTGCTGAAATTTTAACTATCGCCAATCACATTTTAGGTACAGGTCAATTAAGTCTTGCTAAATTTTTATTTATCACTGCTGATGAACAACAGCCATTAAGCGCCGCAAACATACCGGCATTTTTTTATTATTTTTTGCAACGCATAAATCTTGCTAGGGATATTCACTTTCAAACCAACACAACTATTGATACGCTTGATTATTCGGGCAACAGCTTAAATAGTGGAAGTAAAGTTGTACTGGCAGCATTTGGCGAAATTAAAAGGGAACTGGATAATGAAATTCCAGATGTTTTAAAAAATCTTTCGGGGTTTGAAAAACCTAAAATGATTATGCCGGGAGTAATTGCTTTACAAACAAAAGCATTTGTAAATTATGAAATCGCCAATCAAGAGATGGAATTGCTCAATGAGCAATGCTTAAAATATTTGGAACAATTAAAAAATATTCCTTTTGTGGTGGTTACAGATAATACAAGCTTTATAAGCGATAGCCTTAATAACTTTTTATGGGTAACATTTACACGCTGCAATCCATCGCATGATATGTATGGTATAAATAGTTTTACACAAAACAAGCACTGGGGATGTAATGGGCCGCTGATTTTTGATGCCCGAATAAAACCACATCATGCACCAGCACTTAAAAAAAATGATGCTGTGGAAAAAAAGATTGACAGATTATTTGAAAAGGGTGGTAGTTTATACAAACTAACTTAAATTTTAATTCTTTTTAGTTTCTTTTGCCCAGGCATCTTTTAATGTAACAGTACGGTTAAATACTAATTTATCTTTTGTTGAATCTTTATCTAAACAAAAATATCCTTTGCGAATAAATTGGTATCGCTTTTCAAAATCTGCATTTTTAAGAGATGGTTCTAAAAATGCATTGTTGATTACTTGTAACGAATTAGTATTGATGGTATCTTTAAAATCTCCTTCTTCGCCCAACGGATTTTCGGAAGTAAACAATCGGTCATACAATCGAATTTCGGCAGTTATTGCATTATCAGCATTCACCCAGTGGATAGTTCCTTTTACCGCAATACCGCTGGTATCGCTTCCACTTTTACTTTCAGGTATATATGTGCAATGCACTTCAGTAATATTTCCATCATTGTCTTTAATAAAACTTTCGCATTTTACTATGTAAGCACTTTTTAAACGCACCATAGCGCCTGGTGCCAGCCTAAACCATTTTTTTGCAGGTAGTTCCATAAAATCTTCCCTCTCTATCCAAAGTTTTTTTCCAAACACCAGGTTTCTTTTTCCTAAACTCTCGTCGGGTCCATTCTCACTAATAAGTTCTTCGTTTTTTTCATTATCATAATTGGTTATGATTAATTTAATGGGATCAAGTACTGCCATTACCCTTAAAGCTGTTTGGTTTAATTCTTCACGCAGGCAAAATTCTAACAAGCCAAGATCGATAAAATTTTCTCTTTTGGCCACACCAATTTTATCGCAAAATGTACGT
>DAOLYC010000044.1:0-10826 GCA_035425605.1 Ferruginibacter sp. | reverse complement strand
GCAGTAGCGGTTAACGGCTGTGCAAAAACCCGTGCTGACAGTATGATACTTACTGTACGCACATTGCCTGCTATTACTACAACCAACGATACGCTCATCTGTATTATTGATACTTTACAACTAAACAGTACAGGTACCGGTAATTTTGTGTGGACACCTAATTACAATATCAATAACACCAGTATTGCCAGCCCTCTTGTTAGTCCGGATTTGCCAACAACTTATCATGTAAGGTTAACCGATAGTTTCGGATGTTATCGTGATGATTCGGTTTTTGTTGATGTGAGAACAGGTGTATCGCTTAATGCCGGTGCAGATACCACTATTTGCCAAACTGATACCATCAGGTTAAATACAGTAAGCGATGGTTTGTATTACCAATGGACACCCTCTACTTATTTAAACTTCAGCAATATAAAAAATCCACTGGCTACACCGCTCAACAGCACCACGTATACTGTTGTTTCCAGTATAGGCAAATGCAGCAGCACAGATGATATTACCATTACGGTGGTACCATACCCCAATGCCAGTGCAGGTGCAGATATTGCTGTTTGCACAGGTTTTTCGGCTCAATTAAATGCTAGTGGTGGCAGTATTTATGCCTGGAGCCCTGCTGCTTTTTTAAACGACAGTTCCATACCAAACCCGATTTCGCAAAAACCAACAGCAAGCATACAATATATTGTTACCGTAAGAGATAATTTAGGTTGCCCCAAACCGGTTAAAGATAGCGTATGGGTAATAGTGGCCCCGCCTGTTGTGGCTAATGCCGGCCCATCAGATACTACAGTTGTTCTGGGACAACCATTACAACTTAATGCTACGGGAGCCGATTCATATATTTGGTCGCCGGCTACCTGGTTAAGTAACCCCGGTATTAGTAACCCGCTTGCTTTACCGCAGGATGATATAACTTATATGCTTACTGCTACAACAGCACAAGGTTGTATTGGTACTGATTTCATAAATGTAAAACTATACAAAGTAGATCCCGATCTGTATGTACCTACCGCTTTTTCGCCAAATGGCGATGGACTTAATGATGTACTTAAACCCATTTTACTGGGTATGAAAGAACTGCATTATTTTAAAGTATTCAATCGTTGGGGCAAATTATTATTTTCAACAACCCAAAAAGATACAGGATGGGATGGTAAATTTAATGGTAAAGCGCAGGATGCTGCAACCTATATATGGATGGCAGAAGGTGTAAATTATAAAGGTGAACTGAGAGAAAAAAAAGGTTATACTATTTTGGTTAAATAACCAATAATCATATTTATATTTTGTAAATAATTATTTATAAATTTAAATATCCCGTAATCATAAGATTGCGGGATAATTTTTATATGCAATTTTAAAAAATAATACCTGGCATTAATTTAGATGCACAAAAATACTTTGCTTAAAGTATCTTGTGTTATATGAATAAAATAGTATTGATAACAGGAGCCACATCCGGTATTGGTAAAGCCTGTGCTATAAAATTTGCATCCAATAAATATGATGTAATTATTACCGGCCGCAGAAATGTACGGCTGATTGAATTAAAAGCACAACTTGAAAAAGATTATGGCATTGATGTACTTAGTTTATGTTTTGATGTGCAGAATAAAAATGCAACAAATGATTTATTAAGTGGTTTACCTGTACGCTGGCATAAAATTGATGTATTAATAAACAATGCAGGCCTTGCTCTTGGCCGAGATAGTTTTGAAGATGCAGATATGAACGATTGGGAAACTATGCTAAACAGTAATGTACACGGGCTATTATATGTTAGTAGGGCAGTATTGCCTTATATGCTTGCTCAAAAAAAAGGACATATCATTAATATGGGATCGGTGGCAGGAAAAGAAGTGTACGAAAATGGCAATGTTTATTGTGCCAGCAAATTTGCAGTAGATGCTATCACCAGGGCAATGCGTATTGATTTGCTGAAAAATAATATTAAAGTTACTAGTATTAACCCAGGTGCTGTAGAAACTGAATTTTCACAGGTACGCTTTAAAGGCGATATAGAAACTGCAAATGCTGCATATAAAGGTTTTATTCCGTTAAAAGCAATCGATATTGCTGATACGGTTTTTTATTGTGCATCCCTGCCTGCACATGTGTGTATTAACGACCTCGTTATAACCTGTACACAGCAGGCCGGTACTTATTATTTTAATAAAAATTTATAACCGGGTAATATTTAGTAATAGGCTGAAAATCTAATTGTTAATGCAATAAGTATCGGCATTAGCCGTTATAAAACCCTATAAATTATTTTAAACCGGCTAATAAATACCGTTTTAGAGTTGTAGTATTGTGTTATCCTTTATCCATTTGTTTATTAAGTATTATGAAAAACCGTATCCTGCTTATATTTATTGCAGTGTTTTTATTGCCAGGATTAGATACCTATGCACAAAATGTTATCCGGCAACAACCATGCACTTCTCCAGAAATACTTCACCAGGCAGATAGTATAAAACAAATACTGGAAAAACAGGGTTTTACAGTAGTAAGGGAAGCATCTATGCAAATGGTAAGCGAATACGAAATGCCAGTAATTGTACCTTTAACTGAAGGTAGTTGGTACCAGTTTGTTTTTATTGGAGATTTAACTTCAAGATTATATGAAGTAAGGATGTATGATTGGAATGAAAAACAGGTTGTATATCAAAAAAAATATTGGGGCGATGTAGATGGAAATGTGATTAGTTATTCCTACATCCCTAAATTCTCAGAATTTCACATGATAAAACCTGTACAGGTAAATAAAAAGAAAAAAGATCTTTGTGGTTATGTGATGCTGCTTAAAAAAACAAAATAAATTTTTAGGCCATAATAACAATCTTCCGGGTTTACAATTTCACCCAATCATTAGCCTAATATAAAATGCCATCAGCAAACTTTTTCCAGGAATTTTACTTGCATTTCAGTCAATAGAATAAAATCCAAAGCCATTAATGGTTTTTGTAATTAAATACAATAACGATTATGTTTATTTTAATAAAACATTATCAAACCATTCAATAATCAAAAATCATTTTACTGCGTCAGCGAAATCCTTACCTGCACACCAGCTCTTGTATTTACAATAGGCGCACTGGAAGATATGTAAGGATTTATACGGCGTTGATCGAAATACAGTTTAATGTTTATTCGGTTATTGAGGAAATAATCAATAGAAGGAGAAATGGTTATGTCTCTGCTACCGCCGGTAGCAAAATTATTATCCTGGTCAAGCCTGCTGTTGGCAGTAACGTTATCCCTTATCCTAAAATCGAGCCGGAAATTTATTTCATTATCAAGTTTGTTACCACCATCTTTATTTAAGAATTTAGGTAGTTTTAGCCCCGCCAGTAATTTAAGGCCACGTTTACGGTAACCTGCACCAATTGAAAATTCGGTACTTCTTACTTCGCTCAACTGGTAATCAATCAGGCTAAGGCTAAGTTGTCTTGACTTTGAATATTCAAATTTTGCCTGCAGTTGATTTGTAAACATCATATCTACTCCTATCAAAGGTGAAAATTGTTCGCCAATACTTACATTGGGAATTAGGAAATATGGGATATAATTTTTCGATAACGTATCATAAAAAGATGGATAACCATACCTGGAAACATCCTGATAAAGCAAGGCCGAAGTAAAACTATTCATACTTAAGCTACCTGTATATCCATGCGATATATTGAAGTTTGTGAAAATCTTATCAAGTCCTTTTACCCTGCTTAGTCCATTATAATCAAGCTTCCAGTTTAATTTAGGTTTAATTCCACGAAATGGATTTGATTTTATGTTAGGGTTATTCTGGTTGATAAGTGATACCTTATTAGGATCCTGGCCAGTATAGGCCGCAACAAAGGCGGGTATCAACACATCAACAGCATATTTTCCATAACCATAATAATAACCTTCTGCATCGGGTGTAGTTTGACCATTTAAAATATTATACGCATTGGTTTTACCTAAGCGCTCTGATAATATTCGTCTGTAATCCTGAAATTTTGTAAACGTTGCTGATATTCTATTAGGATCAAATTTACCAAACAAGGTTTTAAATGCAATATATGACACATCAAATCCACCACCTGCGTAGGGGTTCAGGTGCATAAAACTACGATTGGTTAATCCACTTGTATCTATATACCTGAAGGTTTCTGAATAATTTTTATTAAATGTTTTGTTTAAGCTTAAAGTAATATTTAAATCTCTGATTGGTTCTAATTGTGCAGAAAGTGTAATATGCTGATCGAAACTCTGCATAAAAATGCTGTTAAATGTAGTATCCCTTGTAATTAATCCTTTTTGTGCTGCGGCATTTAACCAGGAAGTATCTGGTTGCCGTCCTAAAATAAAATCTATGCCCGGTGCCATACTTTTCCAGTTTTGTCCTACATATTTTGTGCTGTCGGTATATCCTGGTAATCGGGTATGTGCATTTTCCGAAATAGAGAAATTTGCCTGTTTAACACTGGTTAAAAGTTTACCAAAAACCTTAAGACCCTTACTAACATAAGGCATCGCTGTTTGATCTACAATTCTTTTTCTTTTAACTACTTTTCGGCCATTCTTTTTAACTATTGTGTCTTTTACAATTTTTACTCTTGAGCGCCATTTATCCTGATCGGCTTTATTACTTGGTACATCCAACTGCCGTATCCATTTAGATTTTTGGTAAAGCTTTGTAAAATCAAATTGTGCAGTAGCTTCAGACTGTTGGCCATTTTCCAATATATTTCCCAACTCAACTGCCAGGCGGGAAGCGCCTATCCAGTTATAATTGGCCTGGTAACGCAGGTTAATGGTGGTCCAGTCTAGCAAAGGAAATTTACTGGTAGGTAATGTATATGTAAAGTTTGCCGAGTGCGTATAGGTTGTATTCCTTCCTCCTTTTAGCAAATTACGCCATACGGTATCTTTTTTCTCTTTAGTATCCAATCGGCCTTCGGGTTCATCAATCCTTGAATTATTGATAGCTGTAAAATCAAAATTCAGACTTCGGGTAAAATTCCATCGTAAAATATAATTACGTTGAAACGTATAGTATTTATCATAAGTTTCGGGTATCTGGTATTTTGAAGTACCAATACTGCGTGGTCTGATGGCGCCAAACTGCCGGTTTACATCGGCTCTAAAACTTAACTGCGATGGTATTAAATTAAAATTGAAATCTTTCACCAGGTCAAACCAATGGGTTTTTCTTTTTGAAAAGAATTTTATTTTTTTAAATGGTTCAATATATTTTGGTTGGGGCGAAAAATTATACCCTAGTCCATACCGGTGCCTTGTTATCACATTGCTTTCAATTAAAGGCGAGTGGTTTCTAATTTTCAGATATGAGTAACTGAAATCAAAATTCGAGATGTCGTAAATTTTAGGCGCCTTGGTGCTCGTTCGGTTTTTACGCACATTGGTAAAATTGATGGTTGTTGTACTGGTAAAATCTATAGCATTATTCTTTATAGAGTCTTTTTCATCTCCGGAGGCATCTTTTAATTTATCTTTTAGTTTGATATCGAGGTCGTATGGATCATATTCGGGTGTACTTACCTGTTGGTCGTAACTGGCAAAAACGGGTATTGATATGGCTGCTTTTGCTGGCAGTAGTTTACCCAGCTCTAAATTTGTAGAAACGCTGAATTGATAAAAATTATCCCTAAAACGGTCATTAACCCTTTGTTCCAATGTACCAAATCCGGCACTATGTGTATTGGCCGATATGGAAACCGTACCCAGGTCGGCAAGGTTCAGGTCTATCCTGCCTAATGCAGCCCAACCACCTTTTTCATCGATGGATGAAAGCCTTAGTTCGTTTACCCACACTTCGCCACAGGCACTAGTTGCATTGGTATTTTCAACGCCTAATAATATGCCCCTTATTTCTCCCAGGTTTGGATTACCCATTACCGAGTACATGTGACCGTTAGCTTGCTGTTGCCTGTAAATTACTGTAGGTGATGCTGCGAAATCGGTATTCCTGGTTTGTTTTAATTTAACCAAAGTTTGCAAATCCACATCCAGCGAATTGCCCGGAATCCATAAGGTATCGTTATATTCCGGCGAATCGGGATTGTAAGATGTACCGGCATTTAAAGGAGTCATATTTAATGGTATCCTTATTTCGTAATAGTTGTTTACAAAATCAGTACCCATTCTTATCACCGCTGTAAGGTCTTTATCTTGCAATGATGGATATGTTTTTTGCGATTCCTCGGCATGTATGTACATCTGAAGTTTACGAAACTGGCGAAGATCTCTGTTAGCAAATGTTTGCTGTACAGCACGGGCATCATTTTTTGCCAGGCCGCAAAACTGTAAGCTTAATGCCTGTTCATTTTGCAAAAGGTTTACACCATTATTGCTTAAAGTTTGTACCCTTTGTATTTCGGTGGGTGTGCGGTATGGCAATGGTACCCGTTTATCATTTTCTTCAATATTTACAGCGCCCTGGTTAAATACGGTAGGGCTACCTGCCGGTAGTTGTGTATAAATTCCAGAGGTATCAATCTTATAATCAAATTTACGCCATACGTTTCTAGTAAGTTGAAGTTCGCCAAAACGAAGTACAATACTATCTGTGAAACCCGTCATAAACATCCTGATAAAACGAATGGATTTAAAGTCGGGGATATTACCCACTTTACTTTGGTATTCACTTATTGGAATACGAAACTGGTACCAGGTTTCTGTTCTTGAGGTTCCATTAACCAGGTTTACATTTACATCTTTTTTATCAATAATAAAATTATTACCAATAGCCATTTCTGGCGCCGTCTTAGGTTTAAGATCAACTATGTACTGAAAATATTCTTCGGTTTGGTTTAAAGTATTGTCTTTATTAAGGTCTTCTGCATCGGGGTATAAAGTGGCTGCCGATGAATATGTTGAGCTGTTGGAAGCAACAGGTGAATTACCTTCGGGATTATTAAAATTTTTGTACCTACCGTTGATACCTAAGCCCTGCTGGTCAAAATCATCGCCCCTGTAATAATGATAATTATCATTTGATGGATCGGCAGATGCCTGCTGATATGCAGTGGGCGAAACAATAGTTTGTAATTGGGTAAGATAGGTCTGGCGCTTATTTGCTTCAGCCGTATCATCCAGCCCATCAAAACCTATATCCTGGTATGCCCGGTCATTGGGGTCGTTGCTGAAAGCATTAGTAACCTGCACCGGATTGGCAGGTACCCGGCCCCAGTTTGAATTATCTATTGGCGATGGTGCATTGGGTGTAGGCAATCCATTTTCATAAAAACGTTTTCCATCTTTTAAAATATCTTCCGATACGTTACCCAGGTTAAAATATAATTGCCCACCGGTAGAGCTTGCAGCATTAGGATACCTGGTGCCATAGTTAATAAATGGATCCTGAACCCAAAATTCGATAAATTCAATATTAGCAGTTTCAAAATCAGGCTGGTCAATACTACGCATTAACCCACCCCATCGAGTTGCTGGATTTAATAATTTTCCATTTGATGCAATACTGCCCGGAGTAGCATCAAAATTATAAGGGCCCCTGTCTTCAGGGAAATATGCCAGGTCAAAAGTTACCAATTGGCTCTCGCCAAATCCGGTGGTACGCTGTGGAAATATTTCACGCTGGTAAACCTGCCTTACCCGAGGATCACTTAGCTCTACATTATCGTTAGAAAAAGGGTTATTAGATCCTTTATAAACCTGTAGTGTAGGCTCAATCTGATACCAGGCAATTTTTGCCCTGTTTTTTCCAGATGTGATATCATCATTTAACTGTGCTTCCGGAAATAATTCATTTCCTAACCTGTTGGTAGCTTTAAATGGTACCGAAGCAAGTGCCCAGCTAATTGGAGGAAACCGGAGATCGAGCCCTGATTGTGTTCCATCAAAATCATCAATATTAATTATACCACTTGAACCCCGGCCAATTTGCGGTGCATGCCCGGGTTTTAAATAAGCGCCTTCAGCAAAAACATTAATATTGGATGCTGCCGTAGTTTTATAAAAAGGCAGTTTATCTAAAATTTTTGTAAGCCTGGGCATGTCTTTTCTATAATTCACATCTAATCCATACATGGAGTTTCGGATGGGTTCGTTTGTTCCTCCGGTATTGCTGTTATCATAACTTACCTTACTAAAAAACGGCCTTTCGCTAAGTCTTACAACTGTTCCGCCAATTGAAAGCTGTTCTTTGGCAGTATTTTTTGCCAGGTAATCCCATCGTAAAGCCATATAACTTCGTTGTTGCAAACCAAAGCTGGCATTGTTTTCATAATTTACCTGTACAGGTATGCCTGAGTTAATAATAGCCGAGTTGGTAATTTTTATGGTACCCAGGTCGTAATTGATATCATAGTCAATGCCTTCAATTAAAAGTCTTCCGCCTGCAGTAACTGTAACCGAACCTTTTGGAATATTGTAGCCAATACTTATATCGGCCGAGCCTGATATTTTTGCCGAGCCTTTTAATACAAACCGGTTAAGGTTTGGAAATTGCTGTGCCACTGCTTTTATTGAATCGTAAAGGGCATAGTACAGACTGTCTTTAATGCCCGGCAAGCTTGGATTGGTATAAATATTTGCTGCAAGGTCTCTACCAAACGGTTCTAATACCGGAAACATTACACGGCTGTATTGCGAATACACAGTAAATCCTTCTACATAATCGAATACACCATCGGGTTGAGGATCGAGCTGATTATTTAACCGATCCAGATTGATAAGTGAAATGATTGGTGCTCCCTGGTTTTTATCACCAAAAGGTACATATCTTTTCCAGCCTAATCCGGGTTCCTGGTACAATACATCCAGTTTAAAATCGGTTGGAGTTAGTGTTCCATAACCTATAGCATACACGTTTTTAAGCATTAGGTTCCAAATGGGCAGGTTGGGCCTTTGCGAAGTGGCTTTCAATAATTTTAAAAATAATATTTGTTGTGTGGCTCTGCTGCTATCGGGTGGCAAGTCTTGTGAAAATTCACCAACCTGAAAAATTTTACCATTGTAAGAGTATTGATAAGCTACTGCCAGTACTTCATCTGTTTGCAAAGGTTGGCTAAGCGAAATAAAACCTACCTGTGGATTATAAAAATATTGTGTTGAATCTAACTTACGTGCAAAGGTTTTTTCAAAATCCTGTACAGGTTGCAAACCCATTGCTATTAAATTATTAAACACCAATGATGAATTTCGGTTACCGGGGTTGGCAATGATATTTGCATAAGTAGAGTTGCTGCCATTGCTGGGAATGCCTGATACCGGCCCTCCGGTTTCTCCAAGGTTTGCTAAGCCCACCACATCACGGGTTTCGGTAGTGGTTCCATTTTTATTGGTAACCCAAACCTCCATCCTTAAAATTTGAACAGGAGCTGTAATGGCAGGTAGTTTGCTCATTACTTTGTTGTAATTCTCTTTAAAATACTGTGCCAATAAAAAATGCCTGTTCTCTTCATATTCATCAGCCTTTATTTCAAACAATTGGCTTGCCGTACCTCCTGCAAGGTTTGCGCTTTGCCGTTGCGATTTTTGATTGGCAATTACACCTGTAACAAACAGTTTACCAAACTGTACTGTGGTTTTTAAACCAAACAATTGTTGGGCACCGGGTATTAGTGTACTGCGGCTGGGGAAAGAAACATTCCCTAATTCAAAACGTTTTACAATCTCATCATCCAGTCCGGTGTAATCAAGTTTTAATTGATTGTCCTGGCCAAAATTTGCTAATGAATTATAGTTGATGGGGAATTTTAATTTGCCGCCAATATCAGCATCTACATTTACCTGGGCATTCATATCAAAATCAAAACCACCATTTTTTCTGGCTCTTTCGGGCAGGGTAGGATTTTTGATGTTTTGTCCCTGGTATCCGGCAGTTATATCTACATTGCCCTGTGGGGTAATATTTATTTTTCCATTACCAAACAAGCGATTAAATAAATTATCATACAGCGAAAGTTTTGGTTTTATCCTTCCTCTGTTGAGGATACTTAACAGGTTGGCCCGTTTTTGAAAATATTCATTTTCCGATTGACGACCACGTATTTGCCAGTATTCATCAAAACTATAGGAAGTTGTAGTGCGATAATATTTGTTGCCAATTTTTTCGTTCACCACATAACGACGTGTTTTGGCATCGTACACAATTGAATCTCTAATGTTTGAAGGATTACCGAGGTCAAAAGTGTTTCTGCCGTAATTAGAAAAAAAATCACCTCTTCGGTCCTTAATGGGATAATGAAGACTGTCTTTGTAATTGGGTACAGTGGTATCTCCTGTATGTAACCACAGGCCTGGCAAATGGGGTTTGGCCATTAATGTATCTGTATTCAGCAAAAAAAATGAAAGCGCCAATACTATACAGCCAATCAGTCTTGAATTTTTAATTCTTATAAGCAACATCCGGTAAATCAATTAACGTAGCGTTTTCTCAAATGGCTTTTAGGGCTTTTTTAATTAAATCTTCTAAATTAGAAACTGATGGTTCGGCACGGATAATATTTTGGATAGAATTTTCTGCCTGGGTTCTTGAAATACCCAATGCAGTTAAAGCATTTAACGCATCCACTTCTAAACTATTGCCCATGTGTACAGAAGTAGCTACGCCTGGCGCTATTTTACCAATTTTATCCTTTAATTCCAGTACCAGCCTTTCGGCAGTTTTTTTTCCTATACCTTTTACACTTTCAAGCAACTTTATATTGCTTTGTATAATTGCAACACTTACTTCTTCGGGTTTTAATGAAGAAAGCATCATTCTGGCTGTTGCTGCACCTATGCCCGACACACCAGTTAGCATTACAAACATATCTTTTTCCTGCTTATCAAAAAAACCAAATAATACATGT
>DAOLYC010000043.1:0-10843 GCA_035425605.1 Ferruginibacter sp. | reverse complement strand
TTGCACTTTCTGACTTTGACAACGAACTTTGGCAAAAAATAAATGCTGTTATTACTGCCGATGGAAATAAATTTGAAGCCGATGCATTTATACTGGCAACCGGACACAGTGCCAGAGATATTTTTGAGCTGCTTCACAAAAAGCAAATTTTAATTGAAGCCAAGGAATTTGCATTGGGTGTTCGTATTGAACATCCGCAAGCGCTGATAGATAATATTCAATATGGAGCTTACCAAACCACATCTAAGGAATCAATTTTTAAACGTAATGAATTTTTACCGCCGGCATCATATAATTTAGTACAACAGGTAAATGGCAGGGGTGTTTTTTCGTTTTGTATGTGCCCCGGTGGAATTATTGCACCAGCAGCTACCGCCACCGGAGAAATTGTGGTAAATGGATGGAGCCCCTCTAAAAGAAATAATCCTTTTGCAAACAGTGGTATTGTGGTACAGGTAAAAAAAGAAGATGCATTAAAAGCGTTAAAAATTGCTAATAAAAAAAATACCCATATTAACGACCCTTTATTGCTGATGCGTTTTCAACAATTAGTAGAACAAAATTGCTTTAATGCCGGTGCTGGTAAATTTATGGCTCCTGCACAACGATTGGCCGATTTTTGTACTAATACACTTTCGGCTACATTGCCTAATAATTCCTATTTACCAGGCTTGCAGCCCGCAATGCTTAAAAATGTGTTACCAAATTTTATACATCAATCATTGGCAGAGGCATTTTTAATTTTTGGTAAAAAACTAACGGGATATTATACTAATGAAGCTGTGGTTGTGGCCACAGAAAGCCGCACTTCTTCCCCTGTACGCATTCCACGCCACTCCGAAAATTTAAACCATCCCCAATTAAAAAATTTATATCCCTGTGGCGAGGGTGCCGGTTTTGCTGGGGGAATTGTAAGCGCTGCCATGGATGGCGAAAGAATTGCCCGCCAACTTATAATTAAAATTTAGTACCCAGCTTACCGCTTATAAATACACTGTTATTAATTACTGTTAGCTACGTATTTTTGATGTATAAAAAACAAAATATAATGAATGTTTTAGAAGTACATGACCTTAAAAAATATTTTGCCACGCAAAAAGCTGTTGATGGTATAAGTATGAATATTGAGGAAGGAGGAATTTTTGGATTGCTTGGCCCTAATGGCGCCGGCAAAACAACTTTACTCCGCATGATAACCGGTATCTTTTACCAGGATAGCGGTGATATTATTTTTGATGGCAAAAAATTTAACCCCGAAAAAGATATAGCCCATATTGGCTATATGCCCGAAGAAAGAGGGCTTTATAAAAAAATGAAAATTGGTGAACAAGCAATTTACCTGGCAAGGTTAAAAGGTTTAAGCAAATCCGACGCCAATGCAAAAATTAAAGTTTGGTTTGAAAGGCTGGAAATGGAAAGCTGGTGGAATAAGAAAGTGGAAGATTTGAGTAAAGGTATGAGCCAAAAATTACAATTTGTAACAACTGTATTACACAACCCTAAACTTATTATTTTAGATGAACCTTTTAGTGGGTTAGACCCTGTAAATGCCAACCTTATAAAAGATGAAATTTTTAATCTTGCAAAAAACGGCAGTACGGTTATCTTTAGCACACATCGCATGGAGCAGGTAGAAGAGATTTGCAACCGTATTGTGCTGGTTAATAAAGGAAAAAATATTTTAGATGGCACTATTGCTAACATAAAAAATAATTTTAAAGAAAACATCTATAGCCTGCTGGCAGATAATTTACCATCACAAGAAAATGCAACATTATTTGAAGTGGTAAATCAAAAACCAGGAAAGTTGCTGTTAAAATTAAAAGATAACATTAAACCAAATGATGTGCTACTTCATTTTATAAATGCAGGGTCGGCTATACATGCTTTTAATGAAGTGCTTCCATCGTTAAATGAAATATTTATTAAACTGGTAGAGGGAACAGCCACTGCCAGGCAGTTTCAAAATGTAAACTGAGGTTAAAAAAAAATTATTATGAACAAAATATTATTGATTTTAAATAGAGAATATCTTTCCAGGGTTAAAAAAAAGTCATTCTTATTTACCACTATATTATTTCCTGCTATGTTTATAGCAATAATATTTGGCACCAGTTACCTGGGCAATTCTGTACAAAAACTGGATATTGCCGTAATAGACAGCTCAGGGTATTTTGGAGATAGCCTTTTAGCAAAAGTAAATGCTATGGACAGCTCAATAATTTTTTCGCCCGTAAAAGACACAGCGGTACAAAGTAATTTTCGCAATGCCGGTTATGATGGTTATATTATTATTCCGCCAGTTGTCTGGCAAACGGGCAGAAAAAATATAAAATTTATAACAGATAAAACACATGGCGTCGGTACCGAAAGCCTGATTGACAACAAGCTTAATGTAATTTGGAATGAAGTAGTAAATGAAAAACTGGGTATTGATAATGAAAAGAAAATTGTACTCAGCACAAGTAGTATAAGTATTAAAGAAGAAAATCAAAAGAACAAAAATTCTAATTCTTCCGTATCATCAACTATAGGATATGTTTGTGGGTTTTTAATTTATTTTATATTGCTTATTTATGGTTCGCAGGTTATGATGGGAGTAATGGAAGAAAAAACCAACCGCATAGCCGAAGTGGTTGTATCATCTGTAAAACCTTTTCAACTAATGTTGGGTAAAATAATTGGTATAAGCCTGGTAGCGCTTACACAATTTTTTATTTGGGTAGCCTGTATTTTCCTGGTATATACAGTTGGTAAAATAATGGGGTCCGAAAGCGCTGTTGCCGGATCTATAGTTACAGGTATTCAAAAATCATTTGCAAGCGTAAATCTTCCACTCATTTTGGGTTGTTTTGCATTTTATTTTATGGGAGGTTTTTTCTTTTATTCATCATTATATGCAGCAATTGGCAGCGCCATTAATGAAGATGTAAGAGAAGCTCAATCATTAAGTTTTCCTATTACACTGCTAATAATATTTGCCATATTTATGATGACAGTAGCTATCAGGGATCCAAGTGGACCAATTGCTGTTTGGGGTAGCATTATTCCTTTTACATCTCCAATTGTAATGATGGCCAGGCTTCCTTTTGGTGTACCGGATACCGTACCTGTTTGGCAATTAATTTTATCAATGGTATTATTGGTAATTGGTTTTTTATGTACAACCTGGATTGCTGCAAAAATTTACCGTACTGGTATTTTAATGTATGGGAAAAAAACAACCTGGAAAGAAATGATAAAATGGGCTTTTAGAAAATAATGGTTACAACAAAAAAACGCTCCTTAAAAGGAGCGTTTTTTATAAACTTATTTTAAAGGTTCGGTTTGCGGTACTGCTAAAGTTGATTTTGGTTTTGAAGCTTTTTCAATAGCTCGGTTCAGCTCATCGGTAAGATATTTATTAATCACTTTCCAGCTGATAATAAGCAATGCTATAAATGTTCCCAGCATTAAACCAAGTAAACTATAAATTAATTTTGATTTTTTTGTTTTATCAAATGGCGGCTCCGGTTTATCAAGCGGTTCAATGATAGGTGTTTCTTTTTGTAAACGATAAGCAGCAGATTCCCGGTTATTTACAGCATAATAATACTGCGATTGTACAGTAGCTTTATCTTGTGCCAGGTTTGATTTTGGTAAACTATACCGCTGAAGACCTTCATTGGTAAAGAAAGTGCTTTCATCAAGTTTTACTGCTCTTTTATCAAGCTCATTTAATACATTCTGTAACGAATCTGCTTTTTTTACTGCAAACTCAAAATCAATTTGAGCTTTTTTCTTTTTAAGGTCAATATAAAATTCTGATAATTTATCTATATAAACATAACTTACTTCTCGTACAAGGTCGGGGTTGCTGTTAGTAAAATATAGTTCCAGGATACCGTTCTTATTTATTTTAGCAACAAATGCAAGTTGAAGCAGGTTACTGGCGATATTAATTTTATTAAGACTGTCTTTGGGTCGTTCTATTTTTTCGTTTTGCATAAACCCTGTATGCTTGTTGTTCTCATCAATGATTAAATCGGATACGGTTTTGTTTTGCATAGAAGGGATTTTTGCCATAGCCACCGCTTCCCTGGTGCGCCTGCTGGTAGCAAGCTCCACAATATTAATAGATGCATCGCCGGTAAAAGATTTTGTTATATCGCCTAACCCCAACAGGCTGCTAATGGTAGAACCCGGGTTGCTTTCAGTTGTACCATTTAATGGAAACACAGTTGATTTTGATGTGTATAACAACAAACTTTGGTTTGCCATATAAAAGAAAAGGCCACCAAAGGCTAATGCAATAATTGCAATTAACCAACTGTATTTTTTAACCCGGTGTAATAATTCTTTTATAAGCTCAATATTGTTCATTCCTAAATGATTTTAGCCGTAATTAATTAACAATTTTTAAAAGGTATGCAGTTAATGCAATAGGAATAGTTGAAACCACTACTTGTATCAGTGTGTCTGTAAATTCGGCTCCTTGCGGCCTGGATGGTACAGTTACAGTTGATCCTGCTTTTACCTTTGGATAAAAATGCAGGAAAAACAAGTTAGTAGTTCTTCTGCTTTTGCCATTGGCATAAGTTACATATATCCTTTTTCGCCATGGCCTTATTCCATATCCGCCGGCTTTATCAACATAGTATCCTACGTTTGAATGTTCTTTATCAAAAGTTAATTTTAATGGCGATTGTACTACACCTTTAACCGTAACAAAAGGGTTTATTTCGGGAATAAACACTATATCGCCTTCCTGAAGTATAATATCGTACTTTGAATTTTTATATTTTAAAGCCTTATAAAGATCAATGCTGATAGGCTCTGTAGCTGCCTCTGCTATAGAAGCTGCAGAAGAATCTAATTTAATATTTCCTAAAGAATCTGAAGATGCAGCAACTTGTTTTGAAATATTCTCTCTAAAAAATTGTGTTTTTCTGCGATACAAAATGGCGCCACTCAAATCTGCATTTTCTTTTAGTCCGCCTGCCCGTTGTATGTAAGATGATAATCTTTCCGATTTACTTAGTCGTGGATAAGGGCCTTCATATTGAACTAACCCGTTTAAATTTACCAATTGCTGAAGTTCAAAAGTTGGGTTTTTACGTACATATATCTGGTCAAAAGGTTTTAATAAAATATTTGCAGATACTTTGTCCAGCTCAAGAGTTGGAGACACTTTGATTGTTTTTACTATTGTACGGGTTGGTTGCTGCATACCTTTGGCCGAATCAATATCAACCACACTCGATATTTCAATTCGTCCATACTCGGCAGATTGTTTTAATCCACCAGATAAATATAAAAGATCCTGCAATGTCATTCCGCCATATTTATTTACTTTACCTTCCTGTCTTACTTCACCAAAAATCTCTACATATTGCCTGTCGGCAAATTGATTGGCATTAAATAACAATACCTGATCGTTGGCAAATAACTCTACATTATACTTGCTGGCGGTATCGTTGGTAGTTATATCCGTTAAATTTACTTCTACCTTGCTGGCTTTTATGTTGGTGCTATCGCCACCACCTCTAAAAATATAGGCTCTTGGCAAATAGGTGTTTCTTGTAATACCACCTGCCCTGTTTATCAAATCAAAAAGTTTATCACCTTTCCTGGCTTCGTATTGGCCGGGATATGATATTTCGCCCTTCATTTCAATTTTATTAATGAGGCCGGGGTTTACGGCAATTACTTTTACAATATCACCATCTACCAATGGAAAATCAGTTTTAGTAAACCTGGCATCATGTGTTGGATTAATGATGGCAGTTGCATTTACATCCTCAATAACTTGTTTCTCTAATTCGGTACGATAAACTTTTACACCGCTTGAAAATGCATCCCTCTCCAATCCACCAGAATATTGCAATAAAGCTTTCATGCCCTCATCATTTTTTAACTGGTAATACATTGGACGCTTAAATTTTCCTTCGGCTTTTACTTTTTTTGCAACTGTTGTTAAAATAACAAAGTCATTATTTTCAAGGTAGATGTGCTTTCCAAAATCGCCGGTGGTAAGGTATTTATAAACATCTAATTCATCAATAACCCGACCGTTACGTTTAATTTGAATATTACGCAAATTGGCCAGGTTAGTTGGGCCGCCGGCCAACGCAATTACATTAAATGCATTAGTAAAAGCCGATACTGTAACCGGACCTTGTTTTCTTACTTCACCAGCTACGTTAATAGAAATAGTACGAGGCTGGCCAATAGATACCGATATGTTTGTTGAAGGAGGCACAAAAGATTTAAACCTTTGTGTTAGCAATGAACGTACTTGTTCAAATGTAAGTCCCTGTAAATAAATCTTACCAATGCTTGTAGGAAATATAGAACCATCTCTTGCAACGGTGTAATCTAAAGTTGCTTCGGCGCCATTCCACAGTGATACAATTATTTGGTCGTACACACCAATAGGATAATCTAATGGTGGTGTTGAAAGTTCTGTAATGGCTGCCACCGCTCCTGATCTGAAAAGACTCATACCATAAGTATCATCTGTAGGGTTTATAGATTGCGGTGTTACTTCTTTAACCAAACTGTCTTTTTCGATCTTGTCTTTTAATGAAAAATTATTATCGCTACCCGTTTTTTTTCCATCAGTATTTTTATCTTTTAAAATATCATAAAATTGCCCAGGCGATATTTGGGTTGGTAAGATAGGAATATCGGGGATGTTAGGGTCTTTTATGGGATTTTGTGCAACAGCATTAATCATAAACAAAAAGAATGCAATGAAAACGCAAATTGCTTTTTTAAAAAGGATATAAAACTGCCCAGAAGTTTGTAACATGTGTTGGGGGTTGATATTCAAAATTTTAATTGCTGGCAAATATAATAATTTATTTAACTGGCTGCCGTAAAGCTTCTTCATACGATGTGTATATCTCTTTTATAATTTCAGCAGCTGGTTTTATATTTTTAATAATGGCGCTTACCTGTCCAATTTCCAATTCACCGTCTTCTAAATTTCCTTCAAACATTCCTTTTTTTGCTCTTCCTCTTCCCAATAGTTTTTGAAGTTCTTCGGCAGGCGCACCTTTTTTTTCTGCATCAGAAACCTGTTGATAAAAATTATTTTTCAAAAGCCTTACCGGCGTTAGTTTTTTTAATGTAAGTTGTGTATCCCCTTCATTTGCTTGTATCACAAGTTTTTTAAAATCATCGTGCGATGAAGCTTCAACGCTTGCTACAAACCTGCTACCTATTTGTACTCCATCGGCGCCCAGTATCATGGCAGCCAGCATTTGCCTGCCTGTGGCTATGCCACCTGCAGCAATAACCGGAATACTTACCGCTTTGCAAACTGCAGGTATTAAAACCATGGTTGTTGTTTCCTCTTTTCCATTGTGGCCACCGGCTTCAAATCCTTCTGCTACCACAGCATCGCATCCAGCTTCTTGCGCTTTTAATGCAAATTTGCTGCTACTTACCACATGCACAACAGTGATACCATGTTGTTTTAAAATACTCGTCCAGGTTTTGGGATTGCCTGCCGATGTAAATACAATTGGAACTTTTTCTTCAATAATAATTTCTATATGCTTATCAATATCAGGATACAGCATGGGTACATTTACGCCAAATGGTTTTTCGGTTGCTGTTTTGCATTTTTTGATATGCTCTCTCAATACATCAGGATACATACTGCCACTGCCTATTAACCCCAGGCCTCCGGCATTGCTTACTGCACTTGCCAACCGCCAGCCGCTTGCCCATATCATACCGGCTTGCACTATCGGATAGCTTATATTAAACAACCTGGTTACACGGTTTTGCATCTATATTTAATGTTTTTTCAAATATCGTTAAAAATGATTAACGAATAGAAAGTACTTTGAAACGCAAAGTAAATGATTTTATTTCATTTTTCAGCAGTTTTTTGGGCTATTAAGCTTAAAATAAATAATGGTTACGTAATAGTGATACAGGAAATATCAATCCATAGATTTTCCGCCACTTAAATCTATTGCGGTATTATCACCAATATTAAGACTACGGTTTACGCCTTTAACTTCCGCATCGCTGCCTATTAGCGAATGGCTGAGTACAATTTCAAACAGATTTGAATAAGCGCCGATGATTGAATTTTTTATAATTGCGTGATTGATTTTTGTATGCTCGCCAATGGCAACATTGGGGCCAATTACAGAATTTTTTATATCGCAGCCTGCTGATATGCTTACAGGTGGAATGATGATGGTGTTTTCAAACATTTGTCCGTCGGATACATTGCCGCCAAATTTTTTTAATAAGGTTGCATTAGATTCCAGCAGGGTTTCTTTTTTGCCACAGTCAAACCAGTTTATCACTTTAAATGATTTAAATCTTGCCCCACTTTGCATCATACATTCCAAAGCATCGGTAAGGCTAAACTCCTCATAGCCTTTATCATTGGTAACAGTAAGTTTTTCCAGGCACGAAAACATAATAGCAGTTTCTTTTATCTTGTACACACCAACCAATGCCATATTACTTTTTGGTATTGATGGTTTTTCAACTACCCGGCTTATAAAACCATCTTCTTCAATTTCTGCAACACCAAAATTTCTTGGGTCATCCACTCTTTTTACTCCCAGCATAGACACTTGAGCATTTATTATTTCTTTTACATCAAAATCGGCAATGGTATCACCCAAAATAATAATCACTTCATCATCTCCCACCAATTCCTTCGTAAGATTTACAGCATGTCCGGTACCGAATCTTTCATTTTGTTGTACAAACGAACTATTCAGTTCGGGATATTCTGTTTCAACATAATCCTGTATTTTTTCGCCCAGGTAACCAATAATAAAAATAAAATCGTTTATACCTGCTTCATGCAACTGATCTACAATGATACTGAGTATTGTTTTACCTGCAAGCGGTATTAACGCCTTAGGTTGTGTATATGTATGCGGACGAAGCTTTGTGCCTGCACCCGCTACGGGAATGATTGCCTTCATTATTAAAAACTAAACTGCCAATGGACAGTACATTTAGTTTATACTATGTTTTCTAATACCTGAAACGGGTGTGAAAGTAGTAAATTTTATGTAATTATAACACTATAGCTTTAGTTAGTAAATCTAATAATGAAGTAAACCACCCACTGCTTATATTTGCGTTTCTAATATTACAATATGCAAAACGATACAATTGTATTTGATTTAATCAACAAAGAACTACAACGGCAGCGTAATGGTATTGAACTGATAGCTTCCGAAAATTTTACCAGCATGCAGGTAATGCAAGCCATGGGTACAGTGCCAACTAATAAATATGCTGAGGGTTATCCTGGTAAAAGATATTATGGTGGTTGTGAAGTGGTGGACGAAATTGAACAACTGGCCATTGACCGTTTAAAAAAAATATTTAACTGTAGTTGGGCCAATGTGCAACCACATAGTGGTGCCCAGGCAAACGGTGCCGTTTTTTTAGCCGTGATGAAACCCGGTGAAAAATTTATGGGCCTTGATTTAAGTATGGGTGGGCATCTTACTCATGGAAGCCCTGCCAACTTTAGCGGCAAAACATACCAGGCTATTCATTATGGGGTTACAAAGGAAGGCATTGTTGACTACGACCAATTAGAAGCAAAAGCAAGAGCAGAAAAACCAAAAATGATTATCTGTGGCGCATCGGCATACAGCAGGGATTGGGATTACAAACGCATACGTGCTGTTGCCGACGAAATTGGCGCAATCGTATTTGCTGATATTGCACACCCGGCTGGACTAATTGCAGCTGGTTTATTAAACGACCCTTTTGAACACTGTCATATCGTTTCTTCTACCACATAAAACATTGCGTGGGCCAAGAGGCGGTATCATTATGCTTCGCCAGGATTTTGAAAACCCCTGGGGCATTAAAGACCCTAAAGGAAATTGTAGGATGATGAGTTCGTTATTAGACCTGGCTGTTTTCCCAGGCACACAGGGTGGCCCGCTTGAACATGTAATTGCTGCCAAAGCAGTTGCCTTTGGCGAAATACTTACTGATGAATTTAAAACTTATGGCAAACAAATTATACAAAATGCACAAGCTATGGCCAAAGCTTTTGTGAGCCGTGGTTATAATCTTATCAGCAATGGCACCGATAATCATTTAATGCTTATTGACCTCCGCAATAAAAACATAACCGGTAAAAAAGCACAGGAAACTTTGGACAAAGCCCATATTACTTTAAATAAAAATGCCGTTCCCTTTGATGACAAAAGCCCTTTTGTAACATCGGGTATAAGGGTGGGTGTACCAGCCATTACAACAAGGGGCATGAAAGAAGGACAGATGGAAACTGTGGTAGCTTTTATTGATAAAGTGCTTATGAATATAGATGATGAAACAGTAATTGCAAGTGTTGCTGAAGAAGTAAAATTATTTATGAAGGAGTTCCCTTTGTATCCAGCGTTGGGATAAGTTTTGTTTTCCGAAGTAACTTTCCCTGGCTTTGTGTGTGGCCGAGGACCTTGCATCAATAAAATAGATTGTTCCGTAAAAACAATGTCCATTACAAATGAAGTTGCAGGTAAGCAACATAAATTACCTTCCCTCTCACTGACGCAAGTGTTCGGCCAAAGCCGATCACTTGATGCCGCTTAAATCAGTCCCGATTGCATCGGGAAATTTGAAAAACAAAAGTAGATTACATTTACCCAAGTAAAATTCAAGATTATATGTCCGGTAAATATAAAATAGGTGACGATGTTATACCTCATTTGATGACATTTTCACAACTACAGGGAGGGAGCCCGGCATTACAAATACAGCAACGCTATTGATCATTTTACTAATGAGTATGGGTTTATAGAAATTGAGCATTTGTAATTCTAATTCCCGATACAATCGGGCAGGATAAATA
>DAOLYC010000042.1:3572-10865 GCA_035425605.1 Ferruginibacter sp. | reverse complement strand
TGCATGTGCAGCGTTGATCTCCATTGTTGAGTTTAATCATTTATCAAAAGAACTGGCAGAAGGCATTACAACTTTAGATGTTGCACAACCAACTGTTTTAATTATTGTTTTAGGATTAATCATTGGCTCGGTATCATTTGCCGGTAGTATGATAGCCTGGGGAAAATTAAACGGTAGTGTAAAAGATTTCAGTTTTCCGGGCCAAAATATTCTTAACCTACTGATACTTGCGGTTACATTGGCTGCCGGTGCATACCTGGTTTACAATCCTACTCAAATTTATTTGCTGTATGTTATCTTAATCTTGGCATTATTGTATGGAGTGTTTTTTGTGATGCCGATAGGCGGTGCCGATATGCCCGTAGTAATTTCTTTGCTCAACTCTTTTACCGGCGTTGCCGCAGCATGTGGCGGTTTTTTATATGATAACAAAGTAATGCTTACCGGCGGTATTTTAGTTGGCGCTGCTGGTACACTGCTTACTATTTTAATGTGTAAAGCAATGAATCGTTCATTATTGAATGTGCTCATTGGCTCGTTTGGTGGCAATAAAAATTCAAGTTCGGCAAATGCTGATGCTGTGCAGGGGCATATAAAAGAAATTAGTTTAAGCGATGCAGCAATGGTGATGAATTATGCAAATAAAGTGATGATAGTGCCGGGTTATGGATTAGCTGTAGCACAAGCTCAGCATGTATGTCATGAACTGGAAAAAATACTGGAAGATAAGGGTGTTGAAGTAAAATATGCTATTCATCCGGTGGCGGGCCGTATGCCCGGCCACATGAATGTATTGCTGGCCGAAGCTGATGTACCTTATGAAAAACTTCTTGAAATGGAAGATGCCAATGAAGAGTTTAAAAATTGCGATGTGGTGTTCATTTTAGGTGCTAATGACGTAGTAAACCCTGCAGCAAAAAACGATCCCGGTTCACCCATATACGGAATGCCCATTTTGGAAGTAGAACAAGCCAAAACAGTTATTGTAAATAAACGAAGCATGAAACCAGGTTATGCCGGAATAGAAAATGCACTTTTCTTTCAACCTAAAACATCTATGCTATTTGGCGATGCAAAAAAAGTATTGCAGGATTTATGTGCAGAGGTGAAAATGGTTTAATACTGTAATTCATTTTTTTCAATCGTCTTTCTAAACTTGTATAAATATTCCATTTGAGTTTACCTATTGCATTTTTACAATCAATACAAAACATACCTGGCTTTACCGAAGAAGCTTTTATAAACGCACATGAGCAAGAACAACCAATTACTTCTATTCGCCTAAATCCAAAGAAACTAAAAATTCAAGATTCAAATTTTGAAATAGATGAACAGGTTCAATGGAGTACCAATGGTTATTATTTAAAAGAACGTCCTTCATTCACCTTAGATCCGCTTTTTCATGCTGGCGCTTATTATGTGCAAGAAGCAAGCAGCATGTTTTTGGAACAAGTAATAAAACAAACTGCCGAACTTACAAAACCACTAAAAGTATTAGACCTGTGTGCTGCGCCGGGAGGAAAATCTACTTTAATTCAATCTATCTTATCGGCAGATAGTTTATTAATTAGTAACGAAGTAATAAAAACCAGGGTTACAATCTTATCAGAAAATATCAGCAAATGGGGAGCTGCCAATGTGATTGTTACCAATAACGATCCAAAAGACTTTGAAAAATTGCAGGATTATTTTGATATGATTATTGTAGATGCGCCATGCAGCGGCAGTGGTTTATTCAGGAAAGATATAAATGCTATTAATGAATGGAGTGAAGATAATGTAACGCTTTGTGCACAAAGGCAACAGAGGATATTGGCCAATATCCTGCCATCGTTAAAAGTTGATGGCATTTTAATTTATTCAACTTGTTCTTATTCGAAGCAGGAAGATGAAGATATTTTAGATTGGATTTTAGATGAATGCTTTTTAGAAAATGAAGAACCCACACTTAAAAGCTTACATGTTAAGCTTGATGAAAAATGGGGTATTATTGAAACTGTTTCTGAAAAAAATAAGGCATTCGGTTATCGTTTTTATCCGGATAAAGTAAAAGGGGAAGGTTTTTTTATTGCTGCATTTCAAAAAAGAGAACCGATTGAAAATAGAAATCAACACATAAAAAAACATATAAAAAATAAAAAGGAAATTGAAAAGCTATCTTTAAAAGAGATTGAAATTTTAAAACCTTATCTAATCAACAGCAGCAATTTTTTCTTTTTCAGGCAAAATGAAGAAGTGATTGCCTTGCCCACACAATTTGAAAACGATTTAACAATCATACAATCTGCTTTATATATAAAAAAAGCAGGTGTAAAATTAGGAACTATCATCAGAAATGAATTGATACCGTTACATGAGCTTGCAGTGAGTAATATTATTAATCCGCTAATAAATAAGTTAGAGGTTGATAAGGAAACTGCCCTTCAATATTTACGTAAACAACAAATTAAAATTGATTTGAACGGCAAAGGATGGTTATTGCTTACTTATAATAATTTACCACTGGGCTGGGTAAAAGTTATAGGCAACCGCATTAATAATTATTATCCTGCGGTATGGCGTATCCTTAACAAATGATATGGTTTATCACAAATAATATTTTCGTTTCTTTGCAACGATAAATTATCCGGCATGTATAAACTATTATTTTTATTTTTATTAATTCCAACATTTACCTGGGCACAGGAAAAAAAACTTTTTGTAGAAGGAGTATCGCCAAATTTGTATGTCAATCATAAAGTGCAACCCAAAGAAAATTATTACAGTATTGGACGAATTTATAACATCAGCCCACGGGAGATAGCGCCATTTAATAAACTACAATTGGAAGGAGGATTAACACTCGGACAAAATCTTAAAATACCTATCGGCACCGAATTTTTTCAAAATGGCAATGCAGAAGTTGATGAAACTTTCGTTCCTGTTTATCATACTTTAAAAGATAAAGAAACTTTGTACCGGGTTGCACATAACTATAACGGTTTATCGTTAGAAACTTTAAAACGATGGAATAAAATAAAAGGAGAGACAGTAAAAAAAGGAACTACATTAATTATCGGGTATTTAAAAGTAAAAAAAGAATTATCGGAACTTGCAAAAAATGGTATTGGTACAACTATTGTTTCAAACGATGTGGCTGTAAACCAGGTACAGGAAAAAAATATACAAACCGAAAAAGCACCCGATAAAAAGATAGAAAAAACAACCACTCCAGTAAAAACACAGCAAGAGCCTGATAGGGAAGCAACAAACCCTGTTAAAAAAGCAGTTGAACCCGAAGTAACTATCACTGATGCGAAAAAAGAATCGGTTAAAAAAATGAAAGGCGGTGTATTTAAAATGATATTTGAAAACCAGGAAAAAAAAGGCGAACAGGTAAAAGAAGAAGCCAATGCAGGTATTTTTAAAAGTACAAGTGGCTGGTCGGATAGTAAATATTATTGTTTGCACAATATAGCTGCACCCGGTACTATTATTAAGATAACCAATCCTGCAAACAATAAATTTGTATTTGCTAAAGTGTTAGATTTGATACCCGATATTCAGCAAAATAATAACCTTTCAATAATTATCAGTAATGCTGCAGCAGATGAGCTTGGGGCTGCAGAAAATAACTTTAATTGTTTACTCAATTACTCAAAATAATATTTATGAAAAGAAGCTTTTTGTTTTTTGTTTCAGCCAGTTTTCTGATGTTTACCGCATCGGCACAGGACAATACGCCAAATGCATCTATGAAGCAGGCTATGCCAGGCTTTGTTGTTGTAAAACAAGCCGCAGCAACACCTGTAAAAAACCAGGCAGCTACCGGAACCTGCTGGAGTTTTTCTACCACTTCATTGGTTGAAAGTCAGGCATTAAAAAATAACCTGGGCGAATTTGATTTAAGTGAAATGTTTACTGTACGTAATATGTATAAAGAAAAAGCAAGAAACTATCTGTTGCGCCAGGGGCATGCACAATTTAGCCAGGGCGGACTGGGACATGATCAGATACGGGCTATTGCCACTTATGGCGCAATGCCAGAGTCGGCTTACAGTGGTTTAAAAAATGGCCAGTACCTGCATAACCACAAAGAGCTTATTTCAAACTTAAAAAAATATCTTGATGGGCTATTGCAACAGGTACCTTTGCCGCTAAACTGGATGGATGGTTTTACACAAATACTGGATGATGCATTGGGAAAGCCTCCTACCGAATTTGAATATAAAGGCGTAAAATACACAGCACAGAATTTTGCAAAATCCGTTCTGCAGTTTAATGCTAACGATTATGTTAACATCACATCTTTTACTCACCATCCATATTACGAACCGTTTATTATTGAAGTGCCGGATAATTTCAGTAATGGTGCATATATTAATTTACCGCTCGATGAAATGATACAGGTAACTAAAGATGCATTAAACAAAGGCTACTCTATTTTGTGGGATGCTGATGTATCTAATAGTGGATTTAAGCAAAATAAAGGGATAGCCTTGCTTGATGATACTTCTATCAATGCATTTAAAAAAGTAACTATCCGCAATATGAGAAATGGAAACAATGGCAAAGGCCAAACCATGGATCCCGAAGTAAAAAAGAAAATGGAACAAGCTGATAATAGTGGTGAAAATTCCATATTTGCAAATGGAGGGCCGGCAGAAGTTAGTTGGGATGCAGATTTGCGCCAAACACTTTTTGAAGAATTAATTACACAAGATGATCACCTGATGCATATTACCGGTATTGAAAAAGGAGTAAATGGAGAAGATTTTTTTAAAGTAAAAAATTCGTGGGGTAATGTAGGGCCCGATAAAGGTTATATACATGTTTCCTTACCATATTTTGCCATAAATACTATTAGTTTAATAGTGCCAAAAGCTGCTATTAGCGCTGCAATGCTTGAAAAAATGAAAGTGAGATAGTTTGAAAAAAAATTTTTTGCAAATGGCGGGTTATCCCGCCATTTGTTTTTAAGTTGTAAAACGATATCCTCTTAAAAATTCTTCCACTTCCATTCTTTTTTTTCCTTCTAATTGTAGCTCCAAAATGGAAATATAACCGTTGTTACCAGCAAATTGCAGGAAAGTTTTGTGGTTGGTTTCAAATTTACCAACATCCGAAATAGGCTTTTTAATTATTTTTTCTGCTTTATAAATCTTTAATTTCTTTCCGTTTAAAATAGTAAAAGCAGTAGGGTAGGGCGCCAGGCCCCTAATTAAATTATATACTTCTTCAACGGGTTTATTCCAGTTAATGCTGCAGGTTTCTGTAAATATTTTGGGAGCATGTTTTAATGCTGAGTCTTTAACTTTTAACCCTAAATTTTGTGGCGCCTCTGATATGCTTCCTTCTGCCAATCCTTTTACCGTTTTAACAAGCAACTTTGCTCCTATATCTTTCATCTTGTTGTGTACTTCACCTGCATTTTCATTTTCAGCAATTGCAAAACTTTCCTGTAATAAAATATCGCCGGTATCAATTTCGTGTTTAAGTTTAAAAGTGGTTACACCTGTTTCTTTTTCTCCGTTAATAACAGCCCAGTTAATGGGTGCAGCGCCACGGTATTGTGGTAATAAGCTGCCATGAAGGTTTACCGAGCCCATAGGAGGCATATTCCATACCACTTCGGGCAACATTCTAAATGCAACTACTATTTGCAAATCGGCGTTTAAAGATTTAAGTTCTTCTATAAAATGTGCATTCCTTAATTTTTCTGGTTGTAATACCAATAAATTATTTTCAGTAGCATATTTTTTTACGGCGCTTTGTTGTATCTGCATTCCTCTGCCACCAGGCTTATCAGGCGCAGTTATTACGGCCACAATATTGCATCCTGCTTTTACCAATGCATCCAGCGATGCTACGGCAAATTCTGGAGTACCCATAAATACAATCCTTAATTCTGTAATTTTTTTTGCAACAGTAACCGTCATTGAGTATTAATTAAAATCGGCGTATAGTAAATATTTTTTTCTTTTCTCTTTAAACGCTGTTAAAGCAGGTTCCCAGCTCTTTCGTATTTCTGCTTCTGATTTACCTTCTTTTATCTGTTGCATTAACTTGTCGGTGCCGGCAAGTTTGTTGATGAAATTATTTTTCAGAAAAAAACTATCCTTGCCAGGAAATAATTTATAGGCATTAATAAGATATTTAAGTTGAATTTTATTGTCAACCAGTTTTAAAACTTCTTCATTGGTTCCGCCCAGGTTCCATCCATAACAGGTTTGGTAAAAACATTTACTATTTTTTGCGCCTGCATTAGGTTTGGGGATAAAGCTATAGAGGTTTTTAGGAAAGTTGGGGTGGCCAAAAACCTGGAAAGGCATATCTGTTCCTCTTCCTTCGCTACAAACAGTACCTTCAAAAAAACATGTTGAGGGATACAAGTATATGCTTTGCATGGTTTTTAAATTGGGGGAAGGCATTACCGGTAAAATATATTTTGTATGGTGATCGTAATTTTTGCATTTGATTATTTGAACATGAAATGGAGTATCTGCAGTTGGTTTAGTGGTAATATTATAAGCATTTATGGCATTGGCTTCTTTTGATAAAAGATTTTCACCGGCAAGGTAAAGTGCATATTCTCCAATCGTCATGCCATAAACGATGGGAATAGGTTGCATACCCACAAAACTTTTATACTTCATGTCAAGCACCGGCCCATCAACATAAAACCCATTGGGGTTTGGCCTGTCTAATATCAATAAAGGTTTATGATTTTCTAAGGCCGCTTCCAAATAATATTGCAATGAAGAAATATAAGTGTAAAATCGAACACCCACATCCTGTATGTCGAATATTAAAACATCCACATCTTTAAGATCTTCGGCGGTAGCTTTTTTATGATTACCATAAAGGCTTATTACCGGCAATCCGGTTTTTTTATCTTTTGCATCTTTTACATGTTCTCCAGCGTCGGCATCGCCCCTAAATCCATGTTCGGGGCCAAATATCTTTACCACATTAATACCGCTGCTAAGCAACGTATCAACCAGGTGTGTATTTTTTACCATACTGGTTTGGTTGGCAAAAACCGCTACAGCCTTGCCTTTTAATAATGGTAGGTAAACATTCATACGTTCGGCACCTGGCATTACAGTTGCTTGAGAGAAAATGAATGTAGCATTAAGCGAAAATGCAATTAAGAAGAATATGTTTTTTTTCATACAGCTAATTTCATAAAAACTTTTCATTTGATAGCATAATATATGGTAAATTGCAGCCGTTTTAAAGAAACGTACCCTTTATTATCTTCTTTTTTAAGTTCAATAAAGATGAAATGTACAAGAGTGCGACGCAACTAAA
>DAOLYC010000042.1:0-3562 GCA_035425605.1 Ferruginibacter sp. | reverse complement strand
AAAGCATCATAGCAGCATTGCTGCCGGATAAAAAAAAATTAAATCGCCTAAACCTTTATTAAGGATGGGCAAAACAAAATCAAAATTATGAAACAGGTAAAAGCAGGAGATGTAGTAAAAGTTCACTACACAGGTAAATTAGTTAATGGCGAACAGTTTGATTCTTCAATTGGCAGAGAGCCTTTGGAGTTTACTGTTGGTGCAGGACAAATGATTAAAGGTTTTGACGCAGCATTGCCAGGCATGAATATTGGCGATAAGAAAACCATTAACATTACTCCAGAAGATGGTTATGGGCCAAGAAGCGAAGAAGCTGTAATTGAATTTCCAAAAGCAAATGTACCAGCCGACATGAAACTGGAACCCGGTATGCAATTAACATTAAGTAACCAGGCAGGCCAACCGGTTCCGGTACTGGTGATAGATGTAAAAGATGATGTAGTTGTTTTAGATGCCAATCATTTTTTAGCCGGTCAAGAATTGGTTTTTGATATTGAGTTAGTAGAGATTGATTAGTAAAGTAAAAAAGTAAAACATATAGGCAGTTTACGAAAGTAAGCTGCCTTTTATTTTCATATTCCTTAATTTTACTACTACAAGTTTTAAAATTATGATTCAAATTAGCCCCGATAGTATTGCCGAACGGTTTATACGTTATGTGCAGATAGACACTCAAAGCGACCCAACCAGTACCTCACATCCCACAACAGAAAAACAAAAAAACTTAAGTAAGCTGTTGCTTAAAGAATTATACGGTATGGGTATTACTGATGCATCAACCGATGAATTTGGTTATGTTTATGCTACCATTCCTACAAACAGCGATAAAAAAACCATACCCGCAATTTGTTTTTGTGCTCATGTAGATACAGCGCCCGATTGCAGCGGTACTAATGTAAAACCCATACTGCATCGTTATTACAACGGAGAAGATATTGTATTACCCGATGATACTACACAGGTTTTGCGAATGAGCGATTCTCCTTATTTAAAAAACCATATCAACAATGGTATTATTACAACAAGTGGCACAACCTTATTAGGTGCCGATGATAAAAGCGGTGTGGCTGCAATTATGGAAGCAGCCTTATTTTTTATACAAAACCCAGCTATTAAACATGGCGATATTAAAATATTATTTACACCCGATGAAGAAGTAGGGAAGGGTACGGCCAAAGTAGATATGAATAAACTGGGTGCAAAATATGGTTATACATTGGATGGTGGCGAAGCCGGCAGCCTGGAAGACGAAACCTTTAGTGCCGATGGCGCCGAGATAACCATATATGGTGTGATTGTACACCCTGGTTATGCAAAAAATAAATTGGTGAATGCATTAAAAGTGGCCGGTGCCGTTTTAGATGCATTGCCCAAAAATGAATGGAGCCCCGAAACAACAGAAAAAAGAGAAGGCTTTGTACACCCTACTGCCGTAAATGGTATTGCAGAAAAAGCTACCATACAATTTATAGTTAGAGATTTTACATTGAATGGCTTACAACAGCACCACGAACGATTAAAAAAAATTGCAAAAGAAATAATTGCAAAGTTCCCCGGTGCAACTATGGAATATGTAGCACAAGAGCAATACCGAAACATGAAAGAGGTATTGGATACCTGCCCACAGGTAGCTGCTTATGCAGAGGAAGCTATACAAAGGGCCGGCCTTACTGTAAAAAAAGAAAGCATACGTGGCGGTACCGATGGTAGCCGATTTAGTTATATAGGAATGCCATGCCCTAATATTTTTACAGGTATGCAAAATATACACAGCAAATTAGAATGGATTGGCATAAAAGATATGGCTAAAGCTGCCGAAACAATTGTGCATGTAGCAATGATTTGGGAAGAACGCAATTAATACTGCAAAAACATAACATGATTAGGGTTTGAATGTGTTTCTGAAATTATAAAATTGTGGTTGCCGATGATTTTAAATCCATTTTTAAGATAGAATTTTATTGCTCTTGGGTTTTCTATCCAAACAAACAGCCACATACCCTGCTGGTTATTTTTTTTAGATAACTGCAAATTAAAATTGAATAACTCTTTGCCTAATTTTAAATCAAGGAATTTTTCCAACACATAAAGCCTTTCAAGTTTTGTAACATGTTGTTGCTTTACGTTAGCATGATGATAATTAAAAATAATTTTTGAATAACCTGCTGGCTTTTTATCATAATACATGATGTGATAAATATTTGCAGAATTGCTTATATCAGCTTCAAAAAAATCAGCATTGTAATTTTTATTTACATAAGCATCCATATCTGCTTTGGGTGCGCTATGGCCATGCGATTCAAGTATAGCTTGTTTACCAATCACTTCAAGCAATTGAGCATCTGTAATAACGGCTCTAACAATTTCAATCATTTTATTTTTTTTATTTTAATATCAACTATTTTTCAAACAATATATAAAGTTTTAGGTTTACAATATTAAAAAAACTATATCTTCAATTACAAAATTTATAACTATGCAATTTATTCAAGATTATTGGTGGCTCATTGTGCTTGTTCTGGCTTTTTTTGGCTGTTTTGTAACAATTAACCAGGGATATATAGGAGTGGTTACGATGTTCGGTAAATATCGCCGTATCATGCGCCCGGGGTTAAATCTTAAGATTCCATTCCTGGAGCAAATAAACAAAAAAGTAAGTATCCAAAACCGGTCGGTAGAACTGGAGTTTCAAGCAGTAACAATAGATCAGGCTAATGTATATTTTAAATCCATGTTATTGTACTCAGTTCAAAACGAACATCCCGAAACGATACAAAAAGTAGCATTTAAATTTATTAGCGATAAAGACCTGATGCAGGCATTGGTGCGTACCATTGAGGGAAATATAAGAGCATTTGTTGCTACAAGACGCCAATCAGAAATTTTAGGATTAAGAAGAGATATTGTAGAATTTGTAAAAGAACATGTTGACTTATCGCTTGAAGATTGGGGATACCACCTGCAAGACTTGCAAATAAACGACATAACTTTTGACCAGGCCATTATAGAAAGTATGAGTAAAGTAGTTGCCAGTAATAATTTAAAAGCGGCTGCTGAAAACGAAGGCCAGGCATTGTTAATTACTAAAACCAAAGCCGCTGAAGCCGAAGGTAATTCAATAAAAATTGCTGCTGAAGCTGAAAGGCTGGCTGCACAATTACGTGGCCAGGGAGTTGCTTTATTTAGGGAAGAAGTGGCAAAAGGTATGAGCCAGGCTGCTGCAGAAATGAAACAAGCCAATTTAGATACCAATGTAATTTTATTTAGTATGTGGACAGAAGCCATTAAAAATTTTGCTGAGTATGGTAAGGGAAATGTTATTTTTCTGGATGGCAGCAGTGATGGAATGGAAAAAACAATGCGACAAATTATGGCCATGCAACAGATGGACGTAGATAATGGACGTAGATAAATAAGTTGTATAAATTTTTAAGCCGGGTAATAATTAATGAGCATTTAAAAATGCTCATTAAAGTTTGCCCGGCATTTTATTTTTTAACATTTATAAATAAGATTAACATTTTGTTATGCAGCTATTGTAAATTTGTTTCGTTTCATTGCA
>DAOLYC010000041.1:0-11228 GCA_035425605.1 Ferruginibacter sp. | reverse complement strand
AGGAACCGAATTAAATATCAGCACCAATACCGCTAAGAAACATGTGATTAATATTTATAACAAACTTCACGTAAACAGCCGGGCACAGGCTTTGCACCTGGCTTATGAAAAAGGGCTATTATAAAAAAAGCCCTACAGGCTGGCTGCAGGGCTTGGTGAATTGGAAAGAGAATTTATCTCACTAACTTCAGCTCATCAATAATATTTTTTGCGCCGCCCAGTTTATCTATACACCATAATACATAACGTACATCTACACATATAGTTCGGTTAAGATCTTTATCAAAAGCAATTTTATGGCTCAAAGCTTCGTAGTTGCCATCAAAAGCAAGACCAATTAAGTTGCCAGACCCATCAATAATTGGGCTACCACTATTACCTCCGGTAATATCATCGGTGGTTATAAAATCAATAACCAAATCGTTACGTTTTTTATCAATATATTGGCCAAAGTCTCTTTTCTTTAATAATTCAATTTGTTTAGCTGGCAGATTAAATTCATAATCGCCGGCAATATATTTTTCCAAAATACCTTTGCTGGTAGTTACATAATCGTAATGTACAGCATCTCGTGGGTTATAACTTTTTACATTACCATAACTTACCCTCATACTAAAATTAGCATCGGGATACATTTTATTAACAGCAGCAGGGTTCATTTCCATGATGCCCTTCATGTACAATCTGCCTAGCTCATCGTTTTTATTACGAAAGGCAGCATATAATGAAGCGTATTTACCAGTATAGTTTTTTATAAATGCTGATGCATAAGCAAAAGCAGGGTCTTCCTGCAAAGCAGCAGCAGTAGGAGCGGCAGCAAATGCATCCCATTTTGCATCATCAAGCAACATCGTTTTTGCAAAAACATCATGCGCCCATTTTTTAAAAGTAGCCTCTTCAGTTAAACTACCGTATGCAGCTTTTATATTTTCGTAAAAACCAATAGGGCGTTGGTTTATATCAACATCATTATAGAACATCATGCAGGTTGCGGCTAAAATTTTTTCATCGCTTGGCAGGTCTTCTTTTTCTAAAAAACTTTTACGGTTTTGTGTTGCTGCCTCAACCGCTTTTTTAATATCAGCAGCAGGCGTTGTATTGTTAAGCAGTTTAGCTTCTAACGAAGCAAGGCCTGATGCTGCACCAGCCAGGTGCGAACCTAAAACCCCTTCAATTAAATACTGGCGCTGTTTAGAATAAGGTGTCCAGTTGGAATAGTTTTTTGCGTAATCCGTAAGTATGTTTTCAAATTCAGGCTTGCCCTTTGCCCAGGCAGCAAATTTATTTTCGAACTCTTTTTTCTGATCGAACACATGATACTTAATCAATTGTTTTGTTTCGCCATCAAAAAACTTCCAATAGTTAGCAACACTTGCATAATTATCGGCCAGTTTTAATTTTACGGCAGGGTCTTTAATCATTTGTTCGTGCATATATTTTAAACGTATATCACGTAAGCCCACCAATGATGGGTTTTCAATTTCGTTTTTCAGTTTAATGCCATAACTAATTTCGTAGCGGTTGGTACTTCCAGGGTAACCATAAATCATTGAAAAATCGCCTTCTTTAACACCTTTGATACTAACGGGTAAAAAATATTTAGGTTTTAATGGCACGTTATCTTTACTGTAAGCTGCAGGTTTTCCATCTTTACTAGTATAAACCCTGAAGATAGAAAAATCGCCGGTGTGGCGTGGCCACTCCCAGTTATCGGTATCGCCGCCAAACTTACCTACGCTTTCAGGCGGTGCGCCTACAAGCCGTATATCTCGGTAAGTTTTATATACATACATGATGTGTTGGTTGCCTTTAAACATAGGATAAATTTTTCCGGCCAATTCATTTTCCTTATCTGCAACCTTATCGGTGATTGATTTATATACGTCAGATATTTTTTTCAACCTTTCATCATAACTCAACCCTTTTAAAGCATCTTCCACTTCTTTAGTAACATCTACTATACGATCTAAAAACTGAACCGTAAGTTTACTTTGTATTTCCTGGTCTTTATTGTATGCGTAAAACCCATCGGCTAAATAATTATGCTCTACGGTGCTGGCACCCGAAATGGCAGAATAGCCGCAATGATGATTGGTAAAAATCAAGCCCTGGCTACTTACAATTTCGCCGGTACAGCCTCCGCCAAAAATAATGATGGCATCTTTAATAGATGCTTTATTAATAGAGTATAACTGCTCAGGTGTAAGTTTTAATCCTTTCTTTACCATATCGGCATATACTTGTTTGCCAAGCAGCATGGGTAGCCACATGCCCTCATCAGCTTGTGCTTTAAAAAGGCTGATAGAAAACACAACCATAATAAATAACTTCTTCATATTTCTTTGTTTTTTAGTAGAGGACGAATTTAGTTATTATTTAGGAAACCTCTCTTCCAACAGATAGGGTTGCGGCTATACTTTTTCTTTATCTTTGTTTTATAACCACATAACTGCAGATGCCATTATTTGATATTAAGCTTCCAAAGTCTATTGCAAGGGCGCTGAATATTCCGGTTAGCAATCCTCGTAGCCAGCAAATAAAAGTGCTGAAAAAATTATTGAAGAAAGCAAGGTTTACCGAGTTTGGCCAACGCTACCGCTTTGATGATATATTATTAAGCAATCATCCCGGCAAAAAATTTCAACAGTCGGTTCCAACATTCGATTATAATAAAATATATGATGCATGGTGGCATAAAGCCAAAGATGGTATTCCTGATGTATGCTGGCCGGGTGTTATTAAATATTTTGCACTTAGCAGCGGCACCAGCGATGCTACCAGTAAATTCATTCCTATTACCAAAGATTTAATTAGAAGCAATACCATTACCAGTTTTAACCAACTGATGAGTTTAACCCGGTACGACAATGTACCCAAAAGCGCTGTTGGAAAAGGATGGTTAATTTTAGGCGGCAGCACACAACTACAAAAAGGGCCTACCTATTTTGCCGGCGACCTTAGTGGTATTCAACAAAAAAATATTCCATTCTGGTTTCAGGGATTGGGATTGTATAAACCCGGAAAAAAAATAGCCAAAGAAAAAGACTGGGCAAAAAAACTGGAAGAAGTAGTAAATAGTGCACCTGACTGGGATATAGGTTTTATTGTAGGCGTACCGGCCTGGTTACAATTGTGCATGGAAAAAATTGTTGAAAAGTATGAATTAAAAAACATTCATGAAATATGGCCCAACCTGGCATTTTATGTGCATGGAGGTGTGGCGATGGAACCTTATAAAAGAGGATTTGATAAATTGCTTGGCAAACCTATAACGTATATTGAAACTTATCTGGCCAGCGAAGGTTTTTTAGCTTATCAAAAAAGGCAGGACGCTAAAGGCATGCACCTGGCTTTGAATAATAACATGTTTTTTGAGTTTGTACCTTTTGACCATAATAATTTTGATAGTGAAGGGAATATGGCAGAAGATCCGGAAGCATATATGATACATGAGATTGAAGAAGACAAAGATTATGCTATTTTGATTAGCACCAATGCAGGCGCCTGGCGCTATGCTATAGGCGATACCGTTAGGCTGGTTGACAGGGAGCGGAGTGAAATTATTATTACCGGGCGCACCAAGCATTTTTTAAGTATGGTTGGCGAACACCTGAGTGTAGATAATATGAACAAAGCAATAGAAATAGTAGCCAATAATATGAACATCTATATACCAGAGTTTACAGTTGCGGGGGTACCACACGGAAATTTCTTTGCTCACCAATGGTATGTGGCAACTAAAGATGAGGTTGATGAAAACGAATTAAAATTACGAATTGATAAAAGGCTTAAAGAATTAAATGACGATTATGAAGTAGAGCGCCGCCATGCATTAAAAGATGTAATGGTAAAAGTTTTATCAGAAGATACTTTTATGAAGTTTATGAAACTTAAAGGCAAAGAAGGTGGCCAGCATAAATTTCCCCGTGTATTAAAAGGTAAGATGCTGCAAGACTGGCAAAATTTTTTGAAGAATGAAAACATCCTTTAAAGTTTTATTACCGGGCAGCCAATTTCTTTATTTTCTTTTCCAGCAACGTCTCTTACTCCCGGGGCCGTGTGATGGCAAGGACGTTTCGTTGCTAAACAAATTACTGTTCACTGTCTTTAAAATTAACATCATTCATTTCCATAAAGTTGACAACAGTGTATAACTCCCTTCGCCGTTGTGGGTGTTTCGTTTCTCTCTCAAAGGTACATTAACTATCCTAACGCCTCCGCCTTGTCTCCCGACAAGCAGGAACCTAAGGCCCACTGCTAATTACCACAATAATGTGTCAGCATCCCAAGGCTATCAGTTCAGTCATAAACCTTTGTTACGCTGCTTGTCGGAGACAAGGCAGCGGTGCTAACAGGTTTAAGAGTTGGCTTGCGAATGAATTGGGAACACCGTCAGCGGCGAAAAAATGTTCCACTGTTGTAGGGAATGGTTTGTTTTACGGGCATGAAATAAAGGTAGAATTTTTATTGTAGGGTTGCCTTTTGATTAGCAACGCAACGTCCCTTGCAGGAGACGTTGATGGGAAAAAATAATATTTTATTTGAATTGGCAATTGATTGTACAATAAAGAAAACGGCTGGCCAATATATTGAGATTTATTATTCACAATGTTTTGCATAACAGCCAAAGTATCTATTTGCGCTTTACTACTCTGAGTAAATAAAGAAAGCAGGATTAGTGTTATTATCGCTGGTTCTTTCATGGTCTTTTTATCACCATAATGTCTGATATAATAGCTTGACTATATCGAGAAACTACCGATGAAGTCCATGCTCCATTTGTCTGATTATACAAACTCATTGATGCAGTTAAATATGTTTGCCAGTATATTAATAGCCTTGGATAAGTTTTGTAGAGTTCATCTGGGTTTTGGCGAAAATAGAAAGAAAAGGTTGTAGCATGCTCCTTATTCCTGCTTCTAAAATATGGGCGGGCAGGAAAATAATACTTTATTTGTATCGGTAGTTGATTAAGTAAAACTGAAAACGGTTGCCCGATATATTGCGCTTTATTATTTACGATGTTTTGTATAACGGTTAATGTATCTGTTTGTGCTTTAACATTTTTTGAAACCATTAAAATAGTAACAGCTATTATTAATATTTTTTTCATTTGTTTTAATTTTTAAAGTTAAACAATCAAAGACATTTTTGTATATAAGTCTTCTTAGTGGAATCAGCAGGGTCTGTACGAGTATCAATTACTATTGGCTTAAAGTGTCCCGATACATCTCGTTTACACAAAGTAATCCCCGAATTGTATTCTGTAAGCACCGCTGCTTGAGACATTTCAAAGGCTCTGTCCGTACGAACAACAGTATCTGAATAATTGGTATATTTATCATAGTAGTCGTTAAATGCCGATAAAGCCGAAAGCAATATTTCACTATTATTCTTCCAATCAGCCGTAGCCGTATTTAAATACTGGCTTTTCTTACTATAAAAAAGTGCAGCTTTCGTTGGGTCTGTTATCGCTATGGCGTATTTACTATTGTTAAATGCAGCTACAATCGTACCCTCATATCGTAATGCCGCATTACTGCTATTGAAACTATTATGATTTTCTATTAACGAATAAATATCCCCGGCAGAAGGCGCAGCAAAGCCGCTATCGGTATGTATATGTGTTTGCCCTGCCGCTCTTGTTCCTGCTGGTATGGTAAACGTTATATATACACTCGCACTGGCAGCATTTCCCTGAACAGCGCCGGGATGATACCCGGTAATTGTAACAGCGCCTGTACTCTGGTTTTGAGTATATGTTTTATAAATAGGAAAACCCTTTTCAAAAGTTAGGCTTTGCCATCCTGGCATAGTATTCAACATAGAATCTACTTTGCCATTTATGTAAAGGCTGTCCATTTTTTGTGCCGTTAAATGAGCTGTTTCGCAAGTGTCTATTGGTATTGGCGGAGGAGGTGGAGGGTCGCATGGGTCTTCTTCGGGAACAAAACTATACCAAAAAGGATCATCACATTGAGGCGGGGGAGGACAGGTTGGACAACCACCACCACCACCACCGCCTCCATTACCATCACCACCTGGTTCACATTCAGAATCGCAATATTCAATCCAGCAATGTGGAGGAGGGTCGTGGGGGATGCTTGCATTATTTACTATAGTAGTATCTTTTAAAGTTTTCGAAAATTGAGGAGGACAGAGCTCCCACTCGTACCAGCAATATTCGCAAGGGTCCACCATATTATTATTACCCGGACTATTTAAAAGAATTTTATTTCCACTAAATACAGAAAGATAGAAATTAGAAACAACGCTATTTATACCTATGTAACTGTATTCTTTTAAATGACTTTTTATGGCGCTAACCCTATGCATTTCAAAAAGAACATTATTATTTGGTGTAATAGTAGCAGCAAAAAATGCAGTTAGTTCATCATTTTTAAAAGTTGGTATTGCAAGGGTAATATAGCCCGGATTAGTTTTTTTGAGTTTAATAGCCTTTTCCCATTGAGGGGCACCATGCCATTGAATAAAATTGGCAATAAAATTTCGCTTATACAATTGTCGCCTTAAATCTTTTGTAATTAGCGAAAGCTCCGGAGGGGCTGGTTTATCTAATTTTAGAAAAGTTTCAATTTGATTATCGTCTTTAGCTTCTTGTTTAAAATCAGTCTTTATACATGAAAGAAAAACACAAAAAGGAATAATAAGAAGGAATAGGTTATTTATAGTTTTCACAGAAAAAATTCGAAGACACATAAGTTTTGGTTTTATGAATACCATAGGTATTTGGCAAAAATACAAAATAGGACATATAAGACCTAATATTTATTACTATTTTATTTGACTCTTGTTTAGTGAAAAAAGTAAACGAGAATATTTATTTAAAAGCATTTGGAGCCAATCTTAAAAAGAAAAGAAAGAAACTTGGATACTCTCAGGAAAAATTAGCTTATGAATCGGAAATTGAACTAAGGCAAATAGGCAGAATAGAAAGAGGTGAAATAAATACCGGGATATTATCGGTTAAAATAATTGCCGAAACTTTAAAAATAGATAAAAGAGAACTTTTTGATTTTTAAAAATAGAAGCTACTGGTTTTTTTGTATAAATTTTTTTAAAGAATGAATATATAATTTAAAACTTCACTACCGGGCAGCCTAATTCCCTGTTCTTTTTCTTTTGTCCAAATTTATAAATGATACCTGCCGAAGAGCTATGGTAATGGTCGTAGTATTTAGGGCCAGCCGCCTGGCTGAACCCATCTAAATAATCTGTAAAAATAAACCGGTACGATGTTTCAATATTTACAGAAAACCTTTGAGATAAAGGATACTCGGCGCCAACACCAACCGGTACAGCTAAAACAGCCCTGGGTGTACCATGCATATTATCAACTACAAGTCCAGTCACCACATCGGAACCATCATTAAAAATTACAGGGTCCATACGGCTGTAATCTTTTTTAATACCTAGCAGCGATACCCCGGCTCCCGAAAAAATATAAGGCATTATGCCCCGGTCTTCATAATTTCTTCCCCGGATATTCCAAACTAACTGCCCCGAAAATTCGGCTACCGGGCTGGAGAAATAAAAATTACGTTGTTTTCTGTATGCAGGAAAGTTATAGCGGCTTTCATCACCAACAAGACGGGCAACACTTACATGCACACGAGCCGCTAAAAAATAATTGATTGGTTTTTTTACAAAAACAGAAATGCCGGGCTGTATAGTTTTAAACGAACCAAAACGCTGTGGCGATAAGTCGCCCTGGTAAATATAAGCACCTCCATTAAGGCCAATGCTCATGTCTTTATAAAATTGCGCATGGCATTGTATTGCAGTAAAAACTGTTGAAACAACTACAAGAAAAGTGGTATTAATTATCGCTTTCAATAAAACATTTTTTAAACATGATAAATGAAAGCAGCAGTATTGGTATTTAAAGACAGCATCTCAAAAGCTATGCCGCATTCAAGTGTAGTTGTATTTACATGCAGGATTTTTATTTTGATAACGGGCAATGCTACAAGGCATTGCCTTTAGAAGTGTTAATTGAATCTTAATAAAAATCAAAAGAGCTTCAACTTGTAAATCAAATTCATTTTGTTAAAATCCTTCCTTAAATTTAACAGATGGTTGATGCATTTTTAAAAGGGCTGGCTATAAGTTTACTGCTCATATTTTCGGTGGGCCCGGTTATTTTTACCATCATCAAACAAAGCATTAATCATGGCCGTCGTGGTGGTTTTAGTTTTATTATAGGCGTGTGGATAAGCGATATTATCTGGATCATACTCAGTAATGGATTTAGCGAAGCAATAAAAACACTGCTCAATTTTAAAATTCCAATTGGAATTGCAGGTTGTATTTTTTTAATTGGTATGGGCATTTACTTTGCCTTTATGAAAAAAGTGGAGCCACGTTATAAAAGGGAGTATGTGGAGCTGGCAGGCGATGAAGTTACACCGGGGGGCAAAAATAGAACAAACTATTTTGCCATCACCAGTTCGGGCTTTATCATTAACACACTTAATCCGGCTGTTATTTCTTTTTGGGTAATCATGGCAGCTTCGCTTGCATCGGTATATTCTTTAAAAGATCGTATTATAATTTTTGCTACCTGTATGGTTGTAAATATGCTGGCCGATATAGGCAAGGTAATGGGAGCTGGTTATATTGGTAAAAAACTAAGCGACCGGGTGATCCTTATTATCAACCGTATATCGGGTGTATTGTATTTGGTATTCGGTTTTGCAATATTAATCGGTATCATTTATTCATTGATAAAAGACCATTGAACAGCATTGCACAAAATATAATCTTTAAATGCTAAATACCTTATGAAAGTATTGTTAACGGTTTTGTGTTTTTTTGCAACTTCCATACAAGCCCAACAGGCAGATTTTATTTTACTTAAGAAACATAACAAAACAGTTGCTACATTTTACAGCGGTATGCACATTTCCTTTACTACAACAAACGGCGCTTATTTAAATGATGCTTTTATTAATGGTATAAAAGCCGATACATTGTATGTACAGCAATTTATTGTTCAATATTTACCAACCAATATTGGCACTTATATTATTGATACAGTAGGCAGTTATCGTTACAAATATCACTATAACCAAATAGCGGTAGTTGGAGAA
This sequence comes from Ferruginibacter sp., assembly GCA_035425605.1. Classification (GTDB taxonomy): domain Bacteria; phylum Bacteroidota; class Bacteroidia; order Chitinophagales; family Chitinophagaceae; genus Ferruginibacter. The sequence continues at coordinate 2,115 of DAOLYC010000041.1, read as the reverse complement.
AAACAACGAAGCAATTTTAATGTAAAAGGTAGCGGCGCTGCATTGCTGGGCGGTGGCGCATTGTTAGCATTAGGGAGTGCTGTTGTTTACCTGGCCGACCGTGAAAAATTTAGTGCACCTTTATTACTAGCTTCTGTTGGATTGGGTACCCTTGGTTATTTTATGGCAAAAGGAAAAAAACATAACGGGTTGGTAATAGGAAAAAAATACAAGCTGCAGTATATGAATATGAGTAATAAAAAGTAATAAAAAATATATTCTACTTTCAAAAACGGATAACAATTTTTTTTATAAATGAATTCAACGGTGGCAATGAAAAAAACCTGGACAATTATAAAGAAAATTTTTTTCTGGATTTTTTTAGCTCATATTATTTGGTTCTTGATATTTATTGTACAAAAATTTTCGGTTGCAGGTTTTACAGTAAATAATCTTAAAATAAAAATGCTGGTTTTTTTGGCTTTGGTTGCTGTTGTTGGGCTTGTTTATTATTTTCTGCTGCGTAAAATTGTTATTGTAAAAAAAATAGCAACTTTCTTAATAGAGTTTTTTTTCATAGCATATATCTCTTCCACATTATATTTATTGCTGGGCATATTTTTTAATCCTCCCATAACTTTAACACAGCTAAGTAATTTGTTACAGGGCAACGGGTTTAACAGGGATTATATTTCGTATGAAGCAATGGGGCGTAATATTAAATTGGCGGTAATTGCAAGCGAAGACCAACTGTTTCCGGATCATGATGGATTTGATTTGAAAGCAATTAAAGTGGCGATGAAGTATAATCAAAGACATCCAACCAAACAAAGAGGCGGCAGCACCATTAGCCAGCAAACGGCAAAGAATGTTTTTTTGTTTCAGGGCGGCGGTTTTTTTCGTAAGGGAATTGAGGTGTTCTATACATTTACTATTGAACATTTATGGACAAAGCGTACCATTTTGGAACGTTATTTAAATATTGCAGAAACAGGCCGGGGAATATTTGGTGTGCAGGCTGCTGCAAAAAAATATTTTAATAAAGATGCTAAAGCACTTTCGATGAATGAAGCTGCACAAATTGCAGCCTGCCTGCCCAATCCAAAAAAATTTTTAGTGAAGCCGTTAAGCCCTTATATGGCAGGGCGTGCCAATTCCATTGTGCGGCAAATGAATAACCTTGCCCAAGACCCGGATATTGCAGAGTTATTGAAATAAATGAAAAAGAGTAAAGGCTTTTTTATTTAAGAAAAAAATATTGACGGGCAGCAAGCAATATTGACAACACAATTTCAGTTTTTGCACAAACACTACGAGACCCAAAGCCTGCAGAAAAAGCAACTTTAGATAAAGTGGTACATGCTGTAATGCCGGTGCTGCAACCCTTTGCCGATGATGATTGGATATTAACGGATGGCGGCGCTGATGACCCTGAAAATTATGCAGTAGCAATAAAACCGGATGTGGTCATGGGTGCAGCTCCTTTTTCTGACATGACCTATACTTTGCGGCAGGAATCTTCTCTATGGATAAAAGAAATAAAACCACTTGTTGATAAACTTGCAGACCCTGCCAATACGCCACACAATGAGGCTGAGAGTGCAGCTTACGATAAATTGACTGAGGAAGTTGAAGCTAAATCGGAAGTCATTATTGAAGTGCATGTAAATGAATCTGCACTGTATGTAAAACCCTTGAAAGGAAGTAAGGAAGATTTAAAAATACCGGGTTGTTATTTTTCGTATAAACCTACAAAAGATCCGATTACCAATATCGATTTGAACAACGAATATGTATTAGTATTCGGTAATTGGAAAACCTATAAGGCAATGAATGCCGACGACTTGCCGCTTTTTAAATTTTCATTTACCCATCCCAATGGCAGCCCTTATATTGAGAATATTGTTATTATTTTAAAAGGTAATACAAATAGAATAAAAGAGATGTTGCCTAAAATAGATTGGAACAAAATAAATAAAGGGTTGACACTTTAAGAAGGTGCTGGAATTAATGGAAGATGGAATGAAAAGAAATGTTTAAATCAATTTATTAACAGCATTAATAGCAAGAGATAGCCTGTCTTCATAATCCCCGCTAATTTCAACCCATTGCACTTGCTGGTTAATAAGTATGTCT
>DAOLYC010000040.1:0-11320 GCA_035425605.1 Ferruginibacter sp. | reverse complement strand
CCACCGCCAAACCCTTTTTAAAATATTGTATCAATAATGCGGAGTTGCCCTTGCTGTTCCTGATATTTTATTTTGTAAAATTATTTTCGTTTGACCAACAAAAAGAACTTATGAGTGCAGGCGAAACGGCTATTATTATTTTGGGGATGCTGGGCGGGCTTGTAGTAATACTGGCTATTTCCTTTGCTTATTTTTTTGGCGCCGAAAAAACCATTCAGCGCACCATAACACCTATTATTGAAATGGATAAGCATTTTAATAAACACTACTCTCAGCAACAAAACGACCAGGAAAGTTTTGGAATGAAAGTGAGTTATTACATAGGCAAAGGGTTTAAATTTCGTAAAGTAAGAAATGTAGCTCACTATAACAGGGAATATTTAAACATGGTATTTACCAGGCATCACTTTGCTGCAATCATAAGTATTGTAATGGCATTTGTGTTTTTAATTGTGGTAGGGTTTTTTATGGATAAGCCTGTTTTTCAGGTGCCAGCGGCTGCCAGCATACTTATTTTTTTTGCTGCCATGACGGCTGTGATTGGAGCACTAACTTATTTTTTACAAAGTTGGAGCCTGGCTTTTCTTATAGGACTACTTTTTTTTGTTGATGTGCTTTATAAAAATGAAATTATTGATACAAGGAACAAAGCCTATGGCCTCAATTATATAAATAAGCAACTAAGGCCAAATTATGATAAGGAATCTTTACAAAAACTTTGTTTGCCGGCAGATATTGCTGCCGATAAGGCCAATATGATTTCTATACTGAATAACTGGAAAAAGAAACAACAGGAAGATAAGCCCGTAATGTTTTTTATAAACGTTAGCGGTGGTGGTTTACGCAGCGGAACCTTTGTTATGAATACACTGCAAAAACTGGATAGCGTTACTAATGGAAAATTTTTTGACCATACTATAATGATTAATGGCGCTAGCGGCGGTATGTTAGCGGCCACCTATTACCGTGAGTTATATAGGAAACACCTGAAAGATCAGTCTGTTAATATGAACAATCCCGAATACACTAATCGTATAGCAAGAGACCTTTTAAACCCATTATTTTCATCTATGGTATCGAGGGATATTTTTTCGCCGGCACAAAAATTTGCTGTGGGTAATTATAAATATGTAAAAGACAGAGGTTATGCATTTGAAGAAAAACTAAACAGCAATACAAAAGGAATCTTAAATAACCAGTTGAGCGATTACACTGCTGATGAAAAAAATGCCACTATTCCTTTAATAATATATAATTCAACTATTAGCAGAGATGGAAGACGAATGATGATTTGTACACAGCCCATAAGTTTTTTGATGAAGCCAATGCAGATGGCTGATGACAATAGCGTTAGCCCCGATGCAGTTGATTTTGCCGCTATGTTTGCCAAACAAAACCCCTTGAATGTACGCTTGCTTACAGCACTGCGTATGAATGCAACATTTCCTTATGTACTACCTAACGTATGGCTGCCGAGCAACCCGGTTATTGATGTGATGGATGCAGGCCTTAGAGATAATTTTGGAATAGAAACAACGCTTCGCTTTATTGAAAATTTTAAAGACTGGCTTAAAGAAAATACAAGCCATGTTGTAATTGTTCAGCTACGAGACCGGATGCTTGATAACTGGCAGGAACCTTATGAAACAGGTTCAGTAACCGATTTTATTATTAAACCGGGTACGATGCTGCAGCATAACTGGCAAAAGCAACAGGATTATTCACAAACAGACCAGTTTAGTTACCTGCAAAGCAATGAGGAACTAAATTTACAACGCATTATATTTATGTACACACCACATGCTAATGATAAAGGCGCAGCGCTCAATTTTCATTTAACAGCAACCGAAAAAAGAGATATTAAAGAATCTTTTGGCAATAATTTTAACCAGGCTTCGCAGCAGGTAATTTTAAAACTGCTTAATCAATAATCAGGGCATAAGCAGCTTAAATGCATTTTCAATGATTTCAATTTCAAACGAATCGGCTGTTGTTACCGGGTCGCCATCAATATGCAATGGCGCATGTGATGGATTTTTTATACTAATTTTTTTTGTTTGAAAATAATGTATATCGTTGCGATGATATTTTTTGTCTTCATACATGCGTACCTGCCCGTTTCGTATTTGTTTCAGCACTGTCCAAATCATCCGCATCTTGCTCATCTTGTTTACCACAACAATATCCAGCAAACCATCGTGCAGGCTGGCCTGTGGAGCAATGGTAAAATTATTGCCAAACTGGTTACTATTGGCAATGCTTATAAAAAATGCTTCGGTGTTTAAATTTTTTCCATAGATAGTTAATTCAAAAGGGTAAGTTTTAGCTTTAAAAAAGTTGAGGGTAGATTGTTTGACATAAGTAGCCAGGCCCCTTTTTTTTTGCCGGGCAAAATCATGCGCCACCTGTGCATCAAACCCCAGGCCGCATAGCATACAACTGAATTTTTTGTTGATGTAAAAGCTATCAACAAAAACCGCATTGCCGTTAAAAATTATTTGCAATGCTTTGTTTATTGATTTTGGAATTTTTGCAGCAAAGGCAAGTCCGTTGCCACTGCCCATGGGTATAATACCAATATTTACGGGCACCCCCTGCAGGGCATTGGCAATTTGGTTTACCGTTCCATCGCCACCACACACAATAATATCGGTTATGTTTTCAGTTACAATTTTTTCTTTCAGGTATGCATATTCGCCGGTAGCATTGGTATGCAAAATTTCGAAAGGGATATTTTTTTTACTTGTTTCTTTGCTGATGATTTCCTGAGCATGTATTTTTTTTCCGGTGCCCGAAATGGGGTTGATGAAATAAATGAATTTTCTTTTCATGAAATGCTGTGCTGTTGTTTACAAAATAAACAGTATTTAGGCTTTAATAAAATCAAAATTCATTACCATCTTATTAATGCCCCTGCCCAGGTAAATCCGCTGCCAAAGGCAGCAAGGCACACTAAATCGCCTTCTTTAATTTTGCCCAACTCCCAGGCTTCGCAAAGTGCAATGGGTACAGAGGCAGCAGTGGTGTTGCCAAATTTTTGAATATTATTAAATACCTGTTCATCCTTTAATCCTAATTTTTGCTGCACAAACTGGGCAATTCGCAGGTTGGCCTGGTGGGGTATAAGCATATCAATATCGGCTGCGGTTAAATTATTTGCAAGCAGTGCTTCCTGCACCACTTCGGGCATTTTAATAATGGCTTTTTTAAAAACAGCAGGCCCGTCCATATTCGGAAAATTCTGTGCATTGTTAACCATATCATTGCTCATAAACATTTGCCCTACTTCTGCATCATCAAAATCTGCTACCGGCTGCTGCACCCAATGATTGGCATGTGTGCCGGGGTTGTACATAGCCAATATCTCGGCGCTTCCGCCATCGCTATGCAAATGGGTGCTTAAAATACCCTGGTTTTGTTTGGTAGTTGGCTGCAACACCACAGCGCCGGCGCCATCGCCAAAAATTACACTTACATTTCTTCCACGGGTATTAAAATCTAAACCAAAAGAATGTTTTTCGCTGCCTACCACTAATATGTTTTTGTACATACCGGTTTTTATAAACTGGTCGGCAACCGATAGTGCATAAACAAAACCGCTGCACTGGTTGCGTATATCCAATGCGCCAATTTCTTTCATCTTCATGGCTCGCTGTAATAAAACACCACAGCCGGGAAAATAATAATCGGGGCTTAGGGTAGCAAAAATGATGAAGTCTATTTTCTCTGCGGTAGTGCCAGCACGTTCAATAGCAATTTTTGCAGCCTCAACACCCATGGTGGTGGTGGTTTCGGCGGTTCGGTTAGCATAGCGGCGTTCTTTTATTCCTGTTCTTTCCTGAATCCACTCATCTGAAGTATCCATGTATTTTTTTAAATCGTTGTTGGTAACAACATTTTCGGGAACATAATATCCAATTCCCGCTATCCTGGCTTTTAACATGCTAAAGTTTTTTTTATAGTGTAGCAATTTACAAAATTGTAAACGATTTGCAACTGTTACAATTGCAACTAAGAATAAAATTCAGCAGTAAAAAATTAAGTATTAATTAAGTTTTATCATGTTCGTTAAACTAAAATCAGTATCCAGCACAGGGTGTACACGGGTTTTGTAATGAAAACTTATACAGTTGCGAAGATCCTGGCTATTGAAAATCATTTTATTTGTAAAATGTTCGGCAAGTGGTAATAAAGAAAGGTTATTATTATTAAAAACCAACTGCGCTATATAAACCCTTGCATTTATTTTGATGTTTAGAAACTGCTTATCATCAATCGTTGACATAAATGCGGTGCCGTTGAGAGAATCTCCGGTAATAGAATTGTATTGTTTTAGAGCATCGAGGTAACCGGTAAAAGATATATTATATTCTGTATCCGATTTTTTACTTAGCAACATAGTGATACTTTCCTGCCTGTTTGAATTTTTTACCTGTATGTAAGCAAGCCAGTTTCCTATCAGTACATCTTCTACATAAATTGAAGGCTTTTCATCAATAGTGTAAGCACTGCTATAAGGGCAGGCGCACAGCGAAACATATAAGATGCCCAATATTAATATGGTTAAGGTTTTTTTCATTCTTTACGGCATTAAAAATAAGCATGTATTTTTTTAATTGCAATAGGTTTGTGGCTTTACTGGTTTTAAAATGCCTGTATATTAATATGCAATACATTTTACAGTAGGTTTACCTGAGTTTTAATAATAAGCTAATCCAGCTACCAGCTTCCATTAACCAGGCAATACCCAAATGAACAATAAACCCACCCCATATACTTTTTGTATTGTAACTGATGATGCCCAGTAATAAGCCTCCCCAAAAACTACTGATGGCTTCGCCAAGAGGTTTACCAAAATGTATGGCACAATAAAAACAGGCAACAGGAATTATACATTGCGGGCCACAAATCTTATATAACGATAAAATTAAAAACCCCCTGAAAAAAAATTCGATACTAATAAAATCAAAACCATAACAAAGTTCATAAATTATAAACTGTATTTTTTTTGAAGAAAGTGATAGTTGTTCTATAAATTTTGAAGTAGGGTACATTTGCAAAAAATCGTTTTGGGTACATGCTAATGCAATAACTGGAACCATTATCAATAACATTAGCAGGTAAGGGGTTATATTTTTTAAAGCAGTTGTACCGTAAAATGGCTGATTGCCTTTGTCTTTTATATACCAGGTTATAAATACAGGTATAAGCACTGCAAATGATCTTACTATTAAGTTGATACAACTGGTCCAAAAAACAAGTTCATCTCCGCTCCATATTTTTGTTAATAAGGGCTGATGAAAAGTGAAATTTACCCGGAAGGAAAAAAAAGCGGGGGCTAAAAAAAGGATTATCCAAAACCAACGGTTTTTGTGCCATGTTATTTCCTTATAAAATAAAAACTGAAGCAAAAATGCAACTGCAAATGTAATAAAGTATAAAAGCCAATATCCCCAAAAGTTTTGCCACCATGAATTTTCTTCTTTGATAATATATATTTCAAACGGGTGCCGGTAATTTAAATAAATACAAATACCCATAAAAGCGATGATGAGCAAAAAATAAAAAAGCTTACAATCTTTTAAATAAAAAAGCTGCAGGTATTTTACAATAGCACCCAATACGGCTAAGCTTTATTTGCTGCGTTTAAACTGTTCCATAACAGGTCTTTTAGTTCCTGCAAATGATAGCCTGTTACGGAGGAGATGAAAATATGCTGAATATTTTTTGGTAATTCTTTTTTTATATCGGCTTTTAATTCATCATCAAGCATATCGCTTTTACTGATAGCGATAACAAAATCCTTGTGCAGCATTTCGGGATTATATTGCTCAAGTTCGTTTTGCAAAATTTCAAATTCTTTTTTATGATCTAGGCTATCGGCAGGAATTAAAAAAAGCAAGATAGAGTTTCGTTCAATATGGCGTAAAAAACGATGCCCCAAACCCTTTCCTTCGGCAGCGCCTTCAATAATTCCCGGAAGGTCGGCAATACAAAAACTTTTTGCATCCCTGTATTCAACCATGCCAAGCTGGGGCGTTAAAGTTGTAAAAGCATAATCGGCAATTTTTGGTTTTGCCGCAGTAATACTGCTTAATAAAGTAGATTTTCCGGCATTGGGAAAACCTACCAAACCAACATCTGCAAGCACTTTCAGTTCCAATACCTTTATACCTTCCGATCCTTGTTCGCCGGGTTGTGCATATTCCGGGGCCTGGTTGGTTGCAGTTTTAAAATTACTGTTACCCAATCCGCCACGGCCACCTTTTACCAGTATTTCTTCCTGCCCGTCTTCCAGTATCTCCAATATTTTTTCTCCGGTTTCATCATCAAGGGCAATAGTACCCAGCGGCACTTCAATGATGATATCTTTTCCAAACCTGCCTGTTGAATTGTTTTTACTTCCGTTTTCGCCGTTTTCGGCCAGTACGTTTTTAAAATAACGCAGGTGCAGCAAAGTCCATAACTGAGCATTACCTTTTAAAATGATGTGTGCACCACGACCTCCATCGCCACCATCGGGGCCACCCATGGCGGTAAGCTTATTACGCATAAAGTGCTTGCTACCAGCGCCACCATGGCCGCTACGACAAAATATCTTTATCTGATCTACAAAATTTGATTTTTCCATTGTTGCCGCAAAGGTCTGTAAATTTTTAGCATGTGTGGAATTTAACTTTTAAAACATCTTACTTTTATGTAGTTAAACATAAATTATACAATGATGATTAAATTAGTTTTAATTCCGGCATTTGTTATACTTAGCTGTGGCTCTACAAAGCAAAACCAATCTGTAACGGTTACAGATTCAGCTACTACAGCAATATCTTCAGTAAAAGATATAAAAGACACATTAAAAAGTACTGTATCAAATATGGTTACTTTGCCAAAATGTATCAAAAACAAAATAGATTCCTTTAAGCTTAAAGAGTTACATGAACGTCCTCAAAAAGTAATTGAATACAGTTACAAAGGCAAAAAAGTTTATTATATAACTATGCCCTGTTGCGATTTTTATAATGAAGTGTACGACGAAAATTGTAATTTTTTGGGAGCGCCGGATGGAGGTTTTACCGGTAAAGGCGATGGTAAACTACCCGACTTTGCAAAATTTGCCAGCAATGAAAAAGTAGTTTGGGAACAATCAAAATAGTTATTTGCTTTTGTTCCATGTTTTATAATTTGAAGAATGTGCCTGCATGTTAGTAGGTATTTCCCGTAATGGTTCACATGGTTTCCAGGTTTTGAACAGCTCTTTTGGTAATTGCTGATATAATTTTGTACCCTCCGTTTTCCAGTTTATCATTTCATCAGTTACATCTTTAATTTTTTTTGCAGGATTGCCAACAATTAAACTTCGGGGTTCAAACACTTCTTCGGCTTTTATAAAACTTAATGCGCCAACTATACATTCCTGGCCCAATACAACATTATCCATTATTACTGCGTTCATGCCTACCAGGCAGTTTTTACCAATGGTAGCACCATGTATGATTGCACCATGGCCAATATGAGCGCCTGTTTTTAAAATAACCGTTACTCCTGGAAACATGTGAATGGTACAATTCTCCTGTACATTACACCCATCTTCAATAATTATTTGCCCCCAATCGCCACGAAGTGCTGCACCTGGGCCAATGTAACAATCGTTTCCTATAATAACATTGCCGGTTACAACAGCCTGTGGATGGATAAAAGACGATTGCTTTATTACCGGCTTGCATCCCTGAAATTCGTAAGTCATATATAATAAAGATTAGAGAATAAAGTTAAGCAGGCTCAATTTATAAATCAACCTTTACCAATTAAACAACTATTGGCTCACATAGCAGGCAAGCCGTATGGCAAGAACTCTTTTTCCGTATTACATAAATCGTTTTCCCGATTTTGAAAATACCGTTTTGTATATGACAATAGCTTTGTGTAATAAAAAAGTAAAATAATATGGAGAAAAATTTTGTTGCTGTAAATTATATAAACTGTAATGTTGAATACAAAGAACGTTTTGAAGAACTGTTTGCAAGCAGGGCACATGCTATTGATACCATGCCCGGCTTTGTAGATATGCAGGTTTTACGTCCGGTGAAAGATGGAGACGCTTACCTTATTGTAAGCTTTTGGGAAAACGAGAATGCTTTTAAAACCTGGACCAGTTCTCCGGCATTTATTGAAGGGCACAAACGTGGTTTTGCTGATTTGGCAAAGGCAAAAGCCGAAGGAAAGCAAGTGCCACTGACGAGTGATTTTAAAACTTACAAGGTTATATCCAACTAAACATAAGTAATATGATGACAGCCGAAAACAATAAAAAACCTTCAGCATTATTAATGTGGATAAAGCGGATTGGCTTTTGGGGGTTCCTTTTCTTTTTTGTAAAAGGGTTGGTATGGCTGGCTGTTACTTACTGGGTATTAAAATAATTTCAGGATTACAACAGGGTTTTGTTTGTACGAAAACAGGTTCCTTTAAAAAGGGCTACTACATGCCCGTGTTGGTTTTTTACGCTGATGTGATACAGCCCTGTTGATTTTCCATTATGTAATTCATTGGCCTCTGCCTCTAATACATCGCCTACATGTACAGGCTTTGTAAAGTTGATGGAAGTATCCAATGCTACCGATAACACGTTGCGGTTGTTGCAGGCAAAGGCAAAAGCACTGTCGGATAATGCAAATGCAATACCGCCATGCACAATACCAAACCCATTTATCATTTCTTTACGTACCGTCATCTTTATTTTACTATATCCGTCTTTTATTTCTACAACCTCAATGCCTAACCATTGGCTAAAGAGGTCGTTTTGCATCATGTGTGCTACTACTTGCTGCGATGTGGGCATAGCTTTAATTTAAGGTTCTATTAAATTTGTTTTTTGCTGAATTGATTTTATTGCAGCAAAAAGTTTGTCTATATCCTTTTGCTCATTAAAAGCATTGATGGAATATCGCAGGTACACTTTATCATTATGCCGCATTACAGGTATTTCAATAGCGTACTCATTAAATAAAACTGCTTTTAATTTTTCGGGTTCGGTTGTTTTTATTTCGGTACTGTATAACTGGGCAATAAAATCATCTGTAACAGGCGCCAATGGTTTGGCATTTAACAGTTCACAAATTGCAACAGCATTTTGTTGTGTAAGTTTTCTGCATTCTGCTGCCACGGTATCCCAATTATTTTGTTTCATGAAATTTATGGCATCGGGTATGGTTAAAAAGGCCGAAAAATCTCTGGTCCCCTGCATTTGATGATAATCTAAAAATTTTGATGATGATGGGAACATAGCATTATAACCCCAGCTAACAACTAAAGGATCGAACAAATGCTGAAGCTCTTTTTTTACATACAAAAACGAACTTCCTTTTGGTGTTAGCATCCATTTATGGCAAGCTCCGGTATAAATATCGGCTTGCATGGTTTGCAGGTTTACAGTAACCTGTCCTGGTCCATGAGCGCCATCAACAAAAGTCATCAACCCTTTTTCTTTTGCAATGGCGCAAATTTCTTCAATGGGTAAACGAAGACCAGTAGTGCTTGTTAGATGACTTATGAAAACGAGTTTAGTTTTAGCTGTTAGGCCACTGAAAAATTGTTTTATAAAATCTTCTTTACTTTCTATTGGAAAAATTATTTTTTGTTTTTTATAAACGGCGCCGGTTTTGGTACAATAAAATTCCCATGTTTTATCACATGCTCCATATTCAATATTAGTAGTGAGTATTTCATCGCCGGGCCGTAATGCCAGACTTTTTGCAATAATATTTACTGCATAAGATGGGTTGGTAACATACACCAAATCATCCTGGTGGCAATTAACATAATTGCCCAACGCAATCCTGGACTTTTCTAAATATTTAGGCCCGGTATTTACAATAAACTCTACAGGCTCCTGCTCCAACTCAAGTTGGTATTGCTGGTAGCGCTCAAATACAGGTTTGGGACAAGCGCCAAATGAGCCAAAATTTAGAAAGCAAATATCTTTTCTTAATAAAAATTGTGATGATAAATCCTGCATAGAAATATTTTGTTTTGTTTACTTGCCTTTAAATACCGGTTTTCTTTTTTCTAAAAAAGCGTTAATACCTTCGGCATAATCTTCTGTGCTTGCTGCCTTTTGCTGGTAATGGTCTTCAAAAGAAAGTTGTTGCTCCCAATGATTAAAAAATGATTGGTTTAATGCATGTTTTGTATAAGCAAGTCCTTTCGTTGGCATTTGCGAAAGAGTCTCAGCAATTTTTTTACTTTCTTCATCAAAAACATTATCGGCAAAAACTTTGTAAATCATACCTATTATTTCGGCTTCTGTTGCCGATACTTTATCGCCTGTTAACATTAATGCGCTTGCCTTTTGCCAGCCTACCAGCCTGGGCAGCGTAAAAGTGCCTCCACTATCGGGTATCAATCCTATTTTACTAAAAGCCTGAATGAAAGAAGCGGATTCAGCAGCTACCACCACATCGCAGCAAAGGGCTATGTTTGCGCCTGCGCCGGCAGCCACACCATTAATTGCAGCCACAATAGGTTTTTCTATTTTTCTTATCCTTTCTACAATCGGGTTATAATGTTCCGAAAGGATTTGTTGTATTTCTATTTTTTCTTCTCCAACCAATTCACTAATATCTTGCCCGGCACAAAATGCTTTGCCGGCGCCGGTAATATAAATGGCCCGCACTTCTGATGAAGCAGCGGCTTCATCAAGCTTTACCTGCAATAGTAAAGCCATAGTACGATTAAAGGAATTAAATTTATCAGGCCGGTTTAAAGTAATGTAAGCAACCGAATTTTTTATTTCAAATAATACAGCAGACATGATTTTGGATTGTTTAAAAAATTAAAACTCAAAACTCTTTACTTCTTTGTGATGAAGTAAATAATTATTTACAATATCATAGTTTCTATCAGGAGAGCTTATCCGATAAAAGTAAACAGCATCTTTATTGTCTTTTACAATTTTCATACATCTGTAAGTCATACTGTTTGTTGTAAAAAAAATTTCCATTTCTCTTTTAAAAATATCACCTGTTGATTCTGTTCGTATTTTATAGTCTTTTACTTTATGAAAACGATTTATAAATCGCTGTACAGGCTCCAGTACAAACAATGCTATTACAACCATGGCCGATACTACAATTGCTAATGGATAATTATGATAACCAATAGCCATGCCCAAGGCTGCTGTTACCCAAATAATAGCTGCCGTTGTTAAACCATTTACAGTAATACCTTCTTTAAAAATTACTCCTGCACCAATAAAACCTATGCCAGTTACTATATTGCTGGCAATACGGTCTCCACTGGTATTATCTGCTTCCTTTGATAA